>DAOUDQ010000257.1:0-8391 GCA_034431045.1 Dehalococcoidia bacterium
ACTGGAAGCCGCCCATGCCTGTGTAGAGCCCCTCGGTGTTCTCGCGAACGACGACGAAGTCGATGTCTTCCGGGCCCTTGTCCTTCAGAGGGCAGTCCACGCCAGGATAGAGCTTCACCGGGCGAAGGTTGATGTACTGGTCCAGCCCAAAGCGGATGCGCAGCAGGATGCCCTTCTCCAGGGGCCCCGGCGGCACCTCTGGGTGGCCGATCGCCCCCAGGTAGATGGCATCGAAGCCACGCAGCTCCTCGAGGGCAGAGTCAGGCAAGGTTTCGCCCGTCCGCAGGTAGCGGTCGCCGCCGAAGTCATAGGTGGTGATGTCGTAGCGGAAGCCGGTGGCCTGGGCGGCCGCTTCCAGCACCTTCAGGCCCTCGCGCACTACCTCCGCGCCCGTTCCGTCGCCAGGGATTACAGCTATTCGGTACATTCATGCCTTCCCTTCGAGGGTTCGCTCCTTCTCCGGACATGAGCTGTATCTGGTCGAAAGTGTAGCATAGGCGCTGGCCGTAGAGCGACGCGGGGAAGGACCATAGGGCTGAAGCACATCACTACGCGCCCCTGGTGCGGCGGCGGTTGCGCCGCAGAAGTTGGGCTTGCTCTCTGGCCGTCTCCCCGAACACCGCCCTGAAGGTGATCAGGCCGCCGGCGGCGAAGGCCAGAAATAACGGGTAGGTGCGCCATTGCTTGACGTGCACCAACCCCAGGCTGTAGACCAAGGTAGCCACGGCCGCTATCAACCCCGGGACGAACCAGACAGCCGCGAAGGCAGCGGCTAGCCCTCGCACGAGCCTGGGCTTGATGCCGAAGATGAGGTCGCCGGTGAGAAGCCAGAGCAGGCCGCCAAAGCCCAGCAGCCCCAGCACCCTCTCGTACACCGTTGCCTCGCTGGCTTTCCAGAGGGTAAGGAACCCCTGAAGCGAGGTGAACAGCGTTCCTCGCACCGGCTCCTCTTCTTCCTCCTGGTCGGCCCATTCGTAGAGCTCGTCCTCCACCTCCGTGCCCATTTTCCTCAGCCTATCGAGTGCTTGTTTGAACACGCTCATGGCAGTTCACCCCCGCAGGGCTTGCTCATCATTTCTCGCCTGCCAGCCTCCGCTTGGTATATTCTACCAGCCCGCCCGCCTGTATCAGCTCCAGCATGAACTCCGGGTAAGGCTTGGCCTTGAACTCGCTGCTCTTGGTCAGGTTGCGGATGGTGCCCGCCTCCAGCTCCACCGCCAGCTCGTCGCCCGCCTCGCTGCCGTCGACGGCTTCGGCGCACTCCAGGATGGGCAGGCCCAGGTTGATGGCGTTGCGATAGAAGATGCGGGCGAAGCTCTTGGCGACGACGCAGCTCACGCCGGCCCCCCTGATGGCCAGCGGCGCGTGCTCCCGCGAGGAGCCACAGCCGAAGTTGGTGTCGGCCACGATGACGTCGCCCGGCCGCACCCGCTGGGCGAAGCCGGCGTCGATGTCCTCCAGGCAGTGGGGAGCCAGCTCCTCCGCCGTGTTCAGGTTCAGGTAGCGCGCCGGGATGATCACGTCGGTGTCGACGTTGGCGCCGTACTTGTGAACTCTGCCACGGAGGGTCATGTCAGCGTATCCTTCCCTGCCCACTCTCTAGTCTACTTCGGTGGCGAGCCGAGCACCTCTTCCGGCCCCGCCAGCCTTCCCGCAACCGCGCTCGCCGCTGCCACCGCCGGGTTGGCCAGGTAGACCTCCGCCTTGGCGTGGCCCATGCGGCCGGGGAAGTTGCGATTGCTGGTGCTCACACAGCGCTCGCCCTCGGCCAGGATGCCCATGTAGCCGCCCAGGCAGGGCCCGCAGGTGGGGGTCGAGACGGCGCAGCCCGCCTCGGCGAAGGTGGCCAGCAGCCCCTCCTTGAGGGCGGCCAGGTAGACATCGTGGGAGGCAGGGATAACGATGCAGCGTACGCGGGGGTGAACCTGCCGGCCGGCCATGATCTGAGCGGCCAGACGCAGGTCGGATAGCCTGCCGTTGGTGCAGGAGCCGATGAACGCCTGATCGATCTCCACCCTCGGCGCCCGGCTCAGGGGCACAGCGTTGCCCGGCGAATGAGGCAGGGCGACGGTCGGCTCCAGCTGCCCCACGTCGTACCGGCGCACCTCGGCGTAATCGGCGTCCGGGTCGGGCTCGTAGGCCTGCCAGTCACGGCGGGCGCGCGCCCTGACGTAGCCCAGGGTGGTGGCATCGGGCGCTATCAGGCCCGCCTTGGCGCCAGCCTCGATGGCCATGTTGGCCACGGTGAAGCGGCCCTCCATCGGAAGCTGGGAGATGGCCTCGCCCTGGAACTCGATGGCCGAGTACAAGGCACCGTCGGTGCCGATGTCGGCGATGGTGTGGAGGATGATGTCCTTGCCTCCCACCCAGGGCTTGAGCTGGCCGTGGTAGACGAGCTTGAGCGACGGCGGCACCCGCATCCAGATGTCGCCGGTGGCCATGGCGCAGCCGATATCGGTCGAGCCCATGCCGGTGGCGAAGCAGCCGAGAGCGCCGTAGGTGCAGGTGTGGGAGTCGGCGCCCACCACCACCTCGCCGGGGAGGACCCAGCCGTGGTCGGGCAGGAGGGTGTGCTCGATGCCCCCTCGCCCCTGCTCGTAGTAGACGAGCCCCTGCTCAAGGGCGAACTCTTTCATCGCCCTGGCGTTCTCGGCGCTCCTGATGTCCTTGTTGGGAGTGAAGTGGTCGGGGATCATGGCCACCCGCTGGCGGTCGAAGACGCTGGCCACGCCCACCTTGCGGAACTGCTCGATGGCCAGGGGGGCAGTGACGTCGTTGGCCAGGACGAAGTCCACCCGGCAGTTGATCAGCTCGCCGGGCCGCACCTCCTGGCGGTGGCAGTGGGCGGCCAGGATCTTCTCGGCCAGGGTCACCCCCATGGCGAAAGCCTTTCTAGTTGGCCGTCGTTCCTAGGCGGAGGGTCGCGCCCTAGGACGGCGTCCGCACCGCCTCCCCTCGCCCCTGGGCCGAGAGCAGACGGTTGAGGGCGTTCAAGAGCGCCTTGGCCGAGGCCACCACGATGTCCGTGTCGCCGCCGCGGCCCATGTAGGTGTGCTCGCCGCTCTCGATACGCACCGTCACCTCGCCGAGGGCGTCGATGCCCTCGGTGATGCTCTTGATCGAGAACTCGGTCAGGACGTTAGGCACCCCCACCAGGCGATTGATGGCCTTGTAGGTGGCGTCGACAGGGCCGGTGCCGGTGGTCGTGTCCACCAGCGTCTGGCCGTCGGGGGCGATGAGGCGGACGGTGGCCGTGGGCACCAGCTGGTTGCCGCAGGAGACCTGGAGCAGGTCGAGGCGATACAGCTCCTCGAAGGTGCGCCGCTCGTCGGCCACCAGGGCCTCCAGGTCGCGGTCGTCGATCTCGCCCTTCTTGTCCGCCAGCTCCTTGAAGGCGGCGAAGACGCGGTTCAGCTCCTCCTCGCCGAGATCGAAGCCCAGCTCCTCCAGGCGGGCCTTGACGCCGTGGCGACCGGAGTTCTTGTTGAGCACCAGGATGCCGCCGCGGGGCAGGCCAACGTCGCGGGCGTCCATGATCTCGTAGGTTTCCAGCAGCTTGAGGATGCCATGCTGGTGAACGCCCGACTGGTGGCGAAAGGCGTTGGCTCCCACAATGGCCTTGTTGGGCTGCACCGCCAGACCGGTGAGCTCGGATACCAGGCGGCTGGTGCGAGTGAGCTGGGGCGTGTCGATGCTGGTAGTGAGGCCCATGAGGTCCTTGCGGGTCTTGATAGCCATGACGATCTCTTCCAGGGAGGCGTTACCCGCCCGCTCGCCGATGCCGTTGATAGTGCACTCCACCTGACGCGCTCCCGCCCTGACGGCCGCCAGGCTGTTGGCTACCGCCATGCCCAGGTCGTTGTGGCAGTGCACGGAGATCACCGCCTTGTGGATGTTGGGCACCTTCTCCAGGATGCTGCGGATGAAGGCCTCGAACTCGTAGGGGATGGTGTAGCCCACGGTGTCGGGGATGTTGACGGTGGTAGCGCCAGCGTCGATGCACTCCTCCAGCAGCTGGTAGACGTAGTCGGGATCGGAGCGGGTGGCATCCATGGGAGAGAACTCCACGTCGGGGCAGTACTTCGCCGCCCTGGCCACCATGGTGCGGGTCATCTCCCGCACCTCCTCCCTGTTCTTCGCCAGCTGATGCATGAGGTGGATGTCGGAGGCGGAGAGGAAGACGTGAATGCGCGGCTCGGCGGCGTGGCGAACCGCTTCCCAGCAGGCATCCACGTCGCCAGGAACGGCTCGGGCCAGGCCAGCGATCACCGAGCCGCGCACCTCCTTGGCGATGGCGGTCACCGCCTCCAGGTCGCCTGGGGACGAGGCGGGGAAGCCCGCCTCGATGATGTCCACCCGCAGGCGCTCCAAGGCGCGGGCGATCTCCAGCTTATCCTTGGCATTCAGGGCCACCCCCGGCGACTGCTCGCCATCGCGCAGGGTTGTATCGAAAATGAGTACCTTGTCCTCAGCCATGGCTTTCACCCCTCTTTGGCCCTTCTTCTCACTCCTCACGGGGCGCAACGGTCCTGCCGCCCGCTAGGGCCTTTCTAGCACGTCTGCCAATCGTGGAGGTATCTCTCTCCTCATAGGCTAGGAAGCTTCCTGCCCCTTCAGTCCCCTCATCATCGCCCGCAGCTCCTTGCCCACCTGCTCGACTTGGTGCTCGGCGTTCTGCTTGCGCAGGGCCAGGAAGCTGGGGCGTCCCGCCTGATTCTCTAGGATCCATTCGCGGGCGAAAGCACCGTCCTGAACCTCCTTGAGGATTTGGCGCAAGGTCTGGCGGACGTGCTCGTCGATGACCCGCGGCCCGCGGGTGTAGTCGCCGTACTCGGCGGTGTCGCTCACCGAGTAGCGCATGTAGTTCATGCCCCCCTCGTAGATCAGGTCCACGATGAGCTTCAGCTCATGTACGCACTCGAAATAGGCGCTCTCCGGCTGGTAGCCGGCCTCCACCAGGGTCTCGAAGGCGGCCTTCATGAGCGCGGTCACCCCGCCGCAGAGGATCACCTGCTCGCCGAAAAGGTCGGTCTCCGTCTCCTCGGCGAAGGTGGTCTCCAGAACGCCGATGCGAGTGCAGCCTATGCCCTTGGCGTAGGCCAGGGCCACCTGCTTGGCCGTCTGGCTGGCGTCCTGATGAACGGCCACCAGACCGGGCACACCAGCGCCCTGGCTGAACAGCTCGCGCAGGCGGTGGCCCGGCCCCTTGGGGGCGACCATGGTCACGTCGATGTCCGGCGACGGCAGGATCTGGTTGAAGTGAATGTTGAAGCCGTGGGCGAACATGAGCATCTTGCCCGCAGTCATCGCCGGCTCAATGCTCTCGTAATAGACGCGCCGCTGAACCTGGTCCTCTACCAACATCACAATGATGTCCGCTTGCTTGGCTACCTCGGCAGCGGTCGCCACCTTGAAGCCAGCCTCCTCGGCCTGCTGCCAGGCCTTGACGCCAGGCAGTTCGGCGACCAGCACCTTGCAGCCACTGTCCGTGAGGTTTTGGGCGTGGGCGTGTCCCTGGCTGCCGAAGCCGATGATGGCGATGGTGCGGTCCTTTAGCAGCGATAGGTCGGCGTCCTGATCGTAGTAGATCTTGGCCATGCCATCGTTCCTTTCCTGGCCTAGTGCAGGCGCTGGTACCCCCTCTTCTTCTGCAACTCAGCGATCAGACTAATCAGACGAATATGGCGTTTCGCCCTCTGGATAGCGCTCGAAGGGCTCTTCACCAAGCTCGTGGACGCCGGGGGTGGAGCTGGCGACGCCGCGCACAAGGGCCACCCTACCCGTACGCACCATCTCCACCACGCCGTAGTTCTCAAGCAGGTCGAATATGGCGTCGATCTTGTCGTCGGGTCCGGTGACCTCGATGATCAGCGATTCCGGCCCGACATCGATGATATCGGCCCGGAAGATGTGCACGATCTCGATGATCAGGCTGCGGTTCTCGGCGGTGGCCTTCACCTTGATGAGGGCCAACTCGCGGGAGACGATGTTTTCGTCGGAGATGTCGCGGATCTCCACTATGTCCACCAGCTTATCCAGCTGCTTGACTACCTGGTCGGCGTCGGTGTTGGCATCGACCACGAAGGTCATGCGGGAAAGGCCCGCTGTCTCCGAGTGGCCCACTGCCAGGCTCTCGATGTTGAACCCCCGCTGCCGCCACTTGCTGGCAATGCGGTTGAGGACGCCGGGCCGGTCCTCCACCAGGGCAATGATAACGTGCTTGCGTAGCTCTCTCATGCGTGCGCCACCACCTTCTCTTCCTCGTATTTGGGTAGGTCCATCGTCTCTTGCAGAGCTGCCCCCGGCGGCACCATCGGGTAGAGATCCTCGTCCTCCCGTACTTGGAAGTCGATGACCACCGGCCCAGGGTGCTCCATGGCCCTGTAGACGGCCGATTCCACCATGTATTTGTCAGTGACCCTGATCCCCAGAATGTCGTAGGCCTCGGCGATCTTCACGAAGTCGGGGTTCTTCAGGGGCGTGGCCACGAGATTGTTGCGGTAGAACATGTGCTGCCACTGACGCACCATCCCCAGATGAGCGTTGTTGATGATGGCGAACTTGATAGGCAGGTCGTTGATGGTGACGGTGATCAGGTCCTGCAGGGTCATCTGGAAGCCGCCGTCGCCGCAGATGGACCACACCAGCTCCCCCGGCCGGGCTATCTGCACGCCGATGGCCGCCGGTACCTCGAACCCCATGGGGCCCAGGCCGCCGGCGGTGATCAGGGAGTTGGGCTTGTCGAACCAGAGGAACTGGGCCGCCCACATCTGGTGCTGCCCCACCCCCGTGACCACCGTGCAGTCGCCCCTGGTGGCCTCGTATATTGTCTTGATGACGTACTGGGGCAACAGCTTGTCCGTCTCGCGGATGGTGATAGACGGATGCTCCCGCTTGAGTTCGTCTAGGTAAGCCAACCAGTCGTCTCGCTGGCGGCTCTCCACCTGATGGTTCAGCTCCTTGAGGACGCTCTTGGCGTCGCCCTGGACGGCCACCGTCGGCCGCACATTCTTGCCGATCTCCGCCGGGTCGATGTCCACGTGGATGACCTTGGCGTTCGGGGCAAAGTCGCGCAGGCGGCCGGTCACTCGGTCGTCGAAGCGCATGCCGATGGCTATCAGCAGGTCGCATTCGCTGATGGCCATGTTGTTCCAGTACATGCCGTGCATACCGGGCATGCCCAGGCACAAGGGGTGAGAGCCGGGAAAACTGCTGATGCCCAAAAGGGTGGTGATGACGGGAATGTTCCCTTTTTCGGCCAGCTCCCTAAGCTCCTTGTACGCCTGGGAGATGATCACCCCGTGGCCAGCGAGGATCAGTGGCTGCCTCGACTCGTTGATCAGCTCCGCCGCTCCGTCGATGTGCTCACGGTCAGGCTGGGGCACGGGCCGGTAGCCCTGCATCTCTGCCTTCTCGGGATAGACGAACTCTGCCTTCTGCTGGAAGACATCGCGGGGAACATCGATGAGCACTGGCCCCGGCCGCCCCGTGGCAGCGATGTAGAACGCCTCGCGCATGATTCGCGGCAGGTCGTTCGCGTCCAGAGCCAGGTAGTTGTGCTTTGTGATGGGCAAGGTAATGCCGGTGATATCTGCTTCTTGGAAGCCGTCGCGGCCGATGAGCCCTCTTACCACCTCGCCGGTGATGGCCACGACGGGCACCGAGTCCAGCCAGGCGTTGGCGATCCCGGTCACCAGGTTGGTGGCCCCGGGGCCGGAGGTGGCGCAGCACACGCCCACCCTGCCCGAGGCCCTGGCATAGCCGTCGGCGGCGTGGGCGGCCACCTGCTCGTGCCGTACCAGGATGTGCTTTAGCTGGGGGTATTGGGGCAGGGTGTCGTAGAAAGATAGGGTCGCCCCGCCGGGGATGCCGAAGAAGTGCTCCACACCTTCCCGCACCAAACATTCGCAGATCATCTGCGCTCCCGTAAGCTCCATCGCTTCTCCTCCCCTCTAGTGGCGGGCTCCTCCTGTAACCATAGCCGATTTCCCTCCCAATCGCAGGGTCATCTCTTCGTCAATCCTTAAAGACGGCGCCCCTGCTGGCGCTCGTTACAGACTGGGCGTAGCGTTTTAGATAACCGCTATCGATCTTGGGCTGAAAGGGCGGCACAGCGGCCAGGCGCGCCTCGATCTCCCCCTGGCTCACGGCGGTATCCAGACGCTGGTTGGCGATATCGATGATCACCTCATCGCCGTCTTGGAGAGCGGCGATGGGGCCGCCAGCCGCTGCCTCCGGCGACACGTGGCCGATAGCAGCGCCGCGGGTGGCGCCCGAGAAGCGGCCGTCGGTGACCAGGGCCACCTTGTCGTCTACCCCCATGCCCGAGATGATGGAGGTGGGGGAGAGCATCTCCGGCATGCCTGGGCCGCCCCTGGGCCCCTCGTAGCG
>DAOUDQ010000258.1:0-2846 GCA_034431045.1 Dehalococcoidia bacterium
ACCCTGGCCAGCCCCGGGACGAGAATGGCAGCTTCCTGAGCACCCTGGACATCCTGCGGCGGCGGCCTCCGTCGGCCCTGTCTGGTGGCTTCACCAACAGCACCATCGGCGTGGTGGCCACCAACGCTCGCCTGAACAGGGAGCAGGCCTATCGCCTGGCGGTGACGGCCCACGCTGGCCTATCGCGGGTCGTTCGCCCCGCTCACACGCCTGTGGACGGCGACGTTTTCTTCTCCCTATCCACAGGGGCGACAGAAGGTTCTGTCGATCTTATTACTCTGGGGGCGTTGGCCGCTCGGGCGGTGGAGCGAGCCATCGTGCGGGCGGTGACGGAGGCGCGAGGGCTGGCGGGTGTGCCTTCGCTGGGAGAGTGGCGGCGCTAGCTGGCGGCGGCCAGGGGCGGCCTGGCAGCGGGTGAGAGAGGGGTTCAACGGCGTTGTATCACGGTCGTTACCCCCAGGATGATCAGCCCGCACCCGACAATGGTGTTGATGCCGATCGACTCGTCCAAGACGGCCCAACCGAGGGTCAGCCCCGCGATGGGGATGATATAGGTCACCAGAGAGGTTCTGACGCTGCCCACCGTGCCCAGAAGCCACAGGAAAGCGATATAGGCCAAGCCAGTCCCTAATACACCCAGAGTAATGAGAGAGAGCCAAGCCTCTAGGCTAAGGTTGTAGTTGGGGACTCCGTCTACGGCGAAGCGGGCTGGCGCCAGGATGAGGGCACCAATCACTAGTTGAAGCCTGGATAGATTGAGGGGGTCTTCGGAGTGGAGGAGTATCCGGGCATAGACAGCGCCGGCACCGTAGCAGGCTGCGGCGCCCACCACCGCCATCTGCCCCAGAACGCTGGAATGGGTGACATCCGTGATATCGCCGCCGGCCAGGATGGCCACTCCCAGAAAGCCCAGGAGGAGGCCGGAAAGCCGGAGCCAGGTCAACCGCTCGTCCACCAAGACGAGGCTGGCAAAGAGGGCTGTGAACAGTGGCATCGTGGAGTTGAGGACGGACGCGGTGCCGCTTTCGATGTGGATCTCGCCCCAGGATATGAGAAGGAAGGGGACGATGTTGCTCAGCGCGGCCAGGCCCGCTACCTTCGCCCACAAGCGGGGAGACGTCCTGGCTGAACGACGACGATCGAAGGCCATAACGGCGACGACGGCCAGGGCGCCGAAGGTGATTCGCCCCTGCACCAGGGCTAGTGGCGAGGTCTCCTCCACCACTACCTTGATGAATAGGAAAGAGGCTCCCCAGACGGAGCCCAGAAGCAGAAGCACCCCGAGAGAGCGAGAGGTCATTCTAACTCGTGAGCGTTAGCGCCAAGCAAAGGCGCAGGGACACGCAATCGGGAGCGAGAGACGTTGAGCGCTGTTGCAGCGGCTCAAAGGCTGTTGTTCTATTCAATCGGGTTTCAAATACTGCGTCAAGGGCTGTTGCCATTCGGGGGTCAACGGTGTACAGTATCAGTGCCACCGACCTGTAGGCGGTGAGTTCAGGCGCCACAGGAGCGCCGATATTCAAGAAGCCAGAGCTCGCTTGGATCGGGCAACCGACCGAGACGACACATAGAGTCGGGGAGTGGCTATCTGCGAGGCCCTCTCGGTCGCAGTCCGAGAGGGTTTTTCTTGTGCCAGGCGAGCCAGCAGATAGGGGGACCGACATGAGGACCATGCTCAAGAGCAAGATTCATCGGGCCCACGTCACCGAGGCCGATCTCCACTACGAAGGCAGCCTCACCCTGGATCCGATTCTCATGGAGGCGGCGGACATCCTGCCCTTTGAGCTGGTGCACGTGCTCGACATAACTAACGGCGCTCGCCTGGAGACGTATGGTATCGAGGGTGAGCGGGGCAGCGGCGAGGTGGTGATCAACGGCGCCGCCGCTCACCTTATCCACAAGGGCGATCTGGTCATCATCCTGGCCTATGGGTCGGTCAGCGAGGAGGAAGCGCGGTCCTTCCAGCCAAAGCTGGTGTACGTGGATGAGGAGAACAGGATCGCGCGCGTGGGCGGCGCCGCTGTCCAGCCCCAGGAAGCGGTGGCGTAAGGAGGGTGGCGTGAAGCGCGTATCCATCCACCACTTCAAGGCGATGAAAAAGGGGGGCGAGAAGATCGCCATGCTCACCGCCTACGACTACCCCACCGCCAGGATCCTGGACGAGGCGGGCGTGCCGATCATCCTGGTGGGCGATAGCCTGGGCATGGTGGTTCTGGGCTACGATTCCACCCTGCCGGTGACCATGGCCGACATGATCCACCACACCAAGGCGGTGGTACGGGGCAGCCAGCGAGCCCACGTGGTGGGCGATATGCCCTTCATGAGCTATCAGGCTGGCCCCGAGGATGCCCTGCGCAACGCCGGGCGCCTGATGCAGGAGGCGGGCGCCCAGTCCGTCAAGCTGGAGGGCGGCAAGTCAGTCGCCGAAACTGTGCGCCGCCTGGTGGAGGCGGGCATCCCTGTCATGGGCCACATTGGCCTAACGCCCCAGTCCCTGCATCGCTTCGGCGGATACAAGGTGCAGGGCAAGACGCCAGCGGCCGCTGTCAAGCTCCTCAACGGTGCCCAGGCCCTGGAGGAGGCGGGCGCCTATGCCATCGTCCTGGAGACGATTCCCGCCGCCTTGGCCAAGCTTATCACCGAGCGAGTGAGCGTACCCACCATTGGCATCGGCGCGGGGCCCCACTGCGATGGCCAGGTGCAGGTGCTCCACGATATGCTCGGTCTCTACCCCGATTTCGTCCCCAAGCACGCCAAGCAGTACGCTCACCTGGCGGAAGATGTCCGCCGGGCCGTTGGCGAGTACCTGGCCGAGGTGGCAGAGGGCCGATTCCCCACCGAAAAGG
>DAOUDQ010000259.1:0-4456 GCA_034431045.1 Dehalococcoidia bacterium
TATTCGAGCCACTGTCGGCCTCCTCGGCTAGATCCTCGTGCCTCGAAGTGGTTATCGGGGGCAAGGTCACGGCATGCGGCAGTGGTAGCTTCTTCCCTTGCCAACCCTCGCGCCTGTGGGTAGGATAGGGCTACCCCGATTGTCCAGCATGTCGAGAACAAGGAGATGGAGGAAGGGGGGCTGATGCAGCCGTGCGGACACTAGGCAGATTCTGGCCGATCTTCCTCGCCCTGACAGCAGTGCTGGTAGCGCTAGCAGTGGCCTGCGAAGACGAACAACAAGAGGAAACCCCCACTGGCACACCTGCCGCTACCGTGGCCAGCACTCCTACCACCACGGCGGAGGTGCCGGGCATCACGGACACAGAGATACTCCTGGCAGCCGATGTGCCCCTTAGTGGCGCCCTGGCTGCGGTGTACGCCACGATCCCTCAGGCCACAGAAGCCTACTTCAACTACATCAACGACACCCAGGGGGGCGTCTGCGGTCGCAAGATCGTCTACAAGGTGGAAGATAACCTGGACGACCCTGCTAGGGCCATCGAGGCGGTGCGCAAGCTGGTGGAACAGGACAAGGTATTTGCCATCGTTGGGTCCCTGGGCGATGCTCCCCATCCCGCCGTCTGGGACTACCTGAATGAGAACGGCGTGCCCGACATCCTCGTTTCCGTCGGGGCTCATATGTTCGGCGCCGACCCCGAGGGGCACCCCTGGACCGTCCAGATGATCGGCAGCAACAGGTTGGAGGGATTGGCCTTCGGCCAGTACATCTCCGAAAACCTGCCCGGCAAGAAGGTGGCTGTCCTCTATCCGAATCTCGCCATGGGTACCGACTGCCTGGAAGGAGTCAAGCAGGGCCTGGACCCCGACAAGAACGAGATCGTCTCCGAGGAGAGCTTCGAGATCACCGCCGTCTCCATCAGCTCCCAGGTTAACAATATGAAGAACGCCGGCGCCGAGGTGGTCGTCACCAATGCCACGCCCGGCTTCAGCGCTCAGGCCATTAAGCAGGCCGCCCGCCTGGGCTGGTATCCCCAGTGGTTCTTGAGCTACGTCAGCGCCGACGAAATGATGTTTCAGTTCGTCTCGCCCGAGCTCCTGGAGGGGACCATTAGCTTCCAGGGCATCAAGCTGGCGACCTGGATCGACGACCCGGCCGTAGCCGAACACTACCGGCTCATGAAGGAGTACGGTGGGCCCACGCCCACCAACTTCACCGTCTATGCCCAGACGGTGGGAGAGGTGGCGGTGGAGGCGCTCAGCAGAACCTGCGACAACCTCACCCGAGAGGGGCTCCTGGACGCGGTCGAGTCCCTTACGGACTATCATAGCGACTTGTTCCTGGACGAAGTGAACATCTCCCTCTCCGACACCGACCACAGGGTTCTGGAGGACGGCATCATGCTGCGGGCTGTCGTCGATGAGGACGGGAAGGGCAGATGGGAGTTCTTCGGCCCGCTATGGGTGCCCCCGCACGAAGAGACAGAATAGCCAGCACCCATTCAGGAGGGGACAGGCTGGAAAGGAAGAGGCTATGCCCGCTAAGTTCGGCGTTCAGCTCCCTCAGACGAACATCCCCTGGCCCGAGTACCTGGCCCTCTGGCAGGAGCTAGACGACTCGCCCTTCGACTCGGCCTGGACCATGGACCACTTCGTGACCGGCCGCACCGAGGCGGAGGCCCACGGCGGCGCCTGCCTGGAGGGCTGGACCGCTCTCGCTGCCGTCGCCCAGGCCACCCGCCGCCTGCGCCTGGGCTGGCATCCCCAGTGGATCTTGAGCTACATCAACGCCGACGAATTGATGTTTCAGTTCGTCTCGCCCGAGCTCCTAGAGGGGGCCATTAGCTTCCAGGGCATCAAGCTGGCGACCTGGATCGACGACCCGGCCGTAGCCGAGCACTACCGGCTCATGCGGGAGTACGGCGGGCCCAGCCCCACCAACTTCACCGTCTACGCCCAGACGGTGGGAGAAATGACGGTGGAGGCGCTCAGCAGAACCTGCGACAACCTCACCCGAGAGGGGCTCCTGGACGCGGTCGAGTCCCTTACGGACTATCACAGCGACTTGTTCCTGGACGAAGTGAACATCTCCCTCTCCGACACCGACCACAGGGTCCTGGAGGACGGCATCATGCTGCGGGCTGTCGTCGATGAGGACGGGAAGGGCAGATGGGAGTTCTTCGGCCCGCTGTTTGAGTTCCGATAGGAGCACCTGGAGTAAGGCCGGTGCCGCCGGCCAACGCCATGGTGTTTCGTCAGCCTGCGGCCTCGGTGACCTGACCGCCGCCTCGCAGCCAAACGCGGGTAACACCGAAGGGCACCGGCACCCCTACGTATGCATATGGGAGCTTTCCACGCACCCGTTGACGGCCCTGATGTGCCCCGCCTCCTTGCCAGCCCTCGCGCCTGCGAGTAGGATGGGGCCGCAACTTGCATCCGGAAGTGATTTCCCATGTTCAACGGTATACCTAGACCTGCCGCATCCCCGTCACCATGATCATCCTGCCAAGGGCTGGACACGCTAAATAGAGGAGGGATAACCATGCCTGCAGAGGTAACCTGGCAGATAATAGGGTTCAGCTTCCTGCCTCTCGCCTTGGGTGTGGCAGCACTGTTCGTGGCCCTGCGGCTCGGTAAGGGGAGAAGATGGCGATTCGTCCCCTTCATAGCTGGGGTACTCCTGCTATGCTACTGGGCTGTGATGGTCTTCACGGCAGCATACCCCACCATCGTCCAGACCGACGAAGGAACGTACAAGTGCTATGGGCCGGGCGGCGTTGAGAGGGAATGCCCGCCTAACTGGCCACCCACTGGAGAGCGATATGAAGAGACTGATGATGGCCTCCTTTCCGAAACAGAATGGTTGTAGGCGCTGGAAGTGTATTCCCGCTTCCGATTATTGTCAAGGCCGCCCGCCTCCTTGCCAGCCCTCGCGGCCGCGAGTAGGATTGGGGCTGCCGCGAGAATCTGCCATGCCCACGACGAGGTAAGTCAAGGGTGGCAAGTGCGATGTGGAGGCTGCGCTCGGCCGCTCACCTGTACAATCGCGGCGATCGCCCGCGCCCAAGGAACAAGAGGAGGGAGGACAGGTCTAGTGACGACACGACAGTACCAAGGAGAGCAGTCCAAGCTTGATGGCGGCAGGGGCTTGGAGGAATGGATGACGCTCTATCAGGCCTACAACGCCATCTTCAAGGTGGCCGAGTTGGCTCTCCTGCCACACAATCTTTCTCTTCCCCAGCTCCATCTCCTGGCTATCCTGAAGAAAGCGGACGGGCTGGTCACCACCGGCGAGATAGGACAGGCAATGGTCAAGGCTAGCCAGACGATAACCGGGCTGGTGGACAGGCTGGAGGAGCCAGGCTTGGTGGAAAGGGTCTTTGACAGGCGTGATCGCCGCAAGACCTGGGTCCGCCTCACCGAAAAGGGCGAGCGCAAGCTTAAGGAGGCCTTCCCCGTCGCAAATCGCCTGGCTGAGGAACTCTCTCGTGTCCTGACCGACCAAGAGCTAGAGGACTTGCAGGCCAAGATGGAGAAGCTGCGGAGTGCGGCGATGGATAGGCTTGCTGCGGCCCTAGCGCCGCGAGATGGATAGACCCCCCTCCTGCCGCTGCCCAACGCCATCGTGTGGCTCGTGGTGCCGCTACGGTCAACAGGCGACGTGGCACCGGCGGCGCACAACTTCGGGGTGAGGAGACTTCCTTTTGATTGACTGAGCCCTTCGACGCCCTCTGTTTCTTAGGATGAACGCACACTATGTCTGCATCGTGGATGGCCGCCTCAAGCGAGCACGGAAAGTACTAGTCCGTGTCGGTGAACTCGAAGGCCTCGAGGCGGCGTACTGCGAGGAGGAGAGCGACGGCGGCGGCCATGGCGACGAGTATCAGGCCCTCGGGCCCGCCAAGGTCGGCCTCGAAGTCCCCTTTGCTGACCGTCGAGATGAGGTCGGCAATGCCGAGGCAGTACTGGCGGATGCTGAGGTAGCGGCTGCCGCTGAATAGCTCCGTGACGAGGCCCTCCCAGATGAAAACGTAGCCGAGCCCGACGAGCAGGGCGCGGCTCGTGGCGACGCTAAGCACTATGAAGACAGCGGTATAGGCGAACACCCCGAGGAGTGTCGCGATCGCGAACCCCATCACGATCCCTTCCTCCGATACGCCATGGAGGCCGATGAGGCCGGAGATGGCGGTGGCCGGCACGATAAACGCGGCCGCGACCAGCGCCGCAGCCGCGAACTTCGCGCCGACAATCTCGCGCCGGCGGACGGGCTTGGCGAGGATGTACACGGCGGTTCCATCCTCGACCTCGGAGCCGAGGGCGGAGGTGCCGAGGATGAGGCAGGCAAGCGGGAGGATAGCTGTGACGACGAAGTAGGCGAGGAAGCCCGCGGTCTCTTCGTGCTGGTCGGCGTGCTCGCCGAGCCGGTAGATGATGGCGAGGGCTACGGGGACGAGCGC
>DAOUDQ010000260.1:0-1581 GCA_034431045.1 Dehalococcoidia bacterium
CTCGACCCCGATTACGTGGAACTCCGAACGCCTGGCTATCTCGTACGCCAGTCTCCCGTCGCCAGCTCCCAGGACCAGGCAGTATCCTCTCGTTGTCTCAGCGTTCTCAACGGCGACCTCGGCAGCTTCTGCGTAGACCTGCTGCAGCGCGTCGCCCGGGTAGGGAGACGCGAACCTCGGGGAGCGCTCGCGTGTGGACACCGAACCTTTGCTGCTGAAGCAGTACAGGTTTCCCTTGTGCGTGCTCACGAAAAGCGATCCGTCCGAAACGGCCAACTCCCAGGCCTTACCATCGACTTTGCCTGACCACTGCTGTTGACCGGCTTTGGCGCTGTAGGCTAGCATCACATCCTTGCCGCCGGCGAAGAGGGTTTCTCCTGCCAGGATCAATGACGTGAGATCCGCCGAGTTCTCCACCCGCCATTTCTCGGATCGGGCCATATCTTCGAGCAGAAATGGATCATCTTTGCCCTGCTGGTGACGAACCAGACGAACCTTCTCCTGCCGTTGGGGAAACTGGAGCGCGCTTTTCTCGAGGCTTTCTGTGAACCCGCGCTCTTCCAACGCCAGCAGCTCATTGTTCCGAAGAAGATACATGGTCGAGTCGTCGGCCACGAGCCTTCTGCCTTCTATGCCCGTTATGCTGCCGCGTATCTGCCAATCCAGGTCCGCTTGCCTCTTCCAAGGGAGCTCATACTCGAGTTGCTGTGTGGACGCGCGGATTTTGAGAAACCCGTTCTCGTTCGGACCGTAGACCACCATGCCATTGATCACGGAGGGCGAGCCGCCGCCCTCACGGCGACGGGGATGAAACGCCGGCACAAAAGGACTGCCATCGGACCGCTCATACTCCGTCGGGCACGAGCGGCCGGTGGGCACAAATATCGTCTGTGGGGTGACCAATATGTGTCCCATCGCAGGAACCACGAGCCGTTGTCTCCAAATCATCCGCCCAGTGTCCGCCTCGACGGCATACAAAGCCACTCCCCGGCCCTCGCTTGGAAAGAGCCCGGCTGCAAAGTATGCGGTACCTGCGTCAACAGCCACGCCCGTTCTCACGGGCCACTGCGAACTCATCCGCTGATTCGCTATCACTCTGCGGTCACCAAGAGCGGCCTTGAATCGCCACCGCAGGTTCCCGGTCTTGGCGTGCACGCAGTAAACATAACCATCATCGGAACCGAAGTACACTTTGCCGTCGGCGAGAGTGGGTGCCAGGCGAATGGCTCCTTCGGTGTAGAAAGCCCACTCTTGCTCGCCGGTCTCTGCGTTCAGGCAGAAGAGCGCCTCTTCCGTAGATGAGCCGAAGTACAGCAAGCTATCAGCAACGACGATCTGAAATGCGTTATCGAATGCTGATGTCTGGCTCAATACTTGCCCGGTGGAGGTTTGAGGTGGCTGGAAGGCGGGACTTGGCGGATGAGTGGCCTGATGCACCCAGACGGGCTTCAGGGGCAGCTCTACGCTTTCCTGTGAGTAGCCGCTTCTATTATTGTCCCCGAGATATGTTGGCCAGTCTGCGGCGGCGGGATCGGGCGCCCACAAGGCAATTTGCAAGCTGAGGGCCGCAAAGAACGCGAA
>DAOUDQ010000261.1:0-3378 GCA_034431045.1 Dehalococcoidia bacterium
CAAGGGTCATGATAAGTAATAATCGCAAGGCTTATGTCACTTGTGCCATGAGCCTAGGCGGCGCTGGTGGATGTGGGGGCGTGTGATATGGGGGGACATGAACAGTTAGAAAGCGACCGCCAGGCCTAGTCTTGGTGTTGCGCGCATTTGGCGGCGACGACCGACGAAGGCGGAGAGGGGCTAGATGAGAGTATGGCTGCTCGGTTTGGACGTGAAGGCGAGCGACGGCATTGTGCTCAATCTTCGCCTGCGGTGGCCGGATCTTGAAGTGCACAGAGCCGACGGTGCTCGGGCGGTACGCGAGTTGGTCAGTGCGGCACCAGACCTTGCTCTCCTCAATCCCACGGCCGTCGGCGGGGCGCAAGCACTGGGCGAGCTTCGGAGAGCCTGCAACGCCGTTATCGTCGTCATGGTGCCAGAAGCCACCGAAGCTGAGCTAGTAGAGATGCTGGAAGCCGGTGCAGACGATTACCTACCCCTCTCCGCTAGTGCACCACAGCTGGTGGCACGGGTCTCAGCCGCGCTACGACGCGCCCAGACAGCTGATGAATGTTCCGAGCCCGCGCTGAAATGCGGTGATCTGCGCATAGATCCCCTCACTCATGAGGTCCTGGTCAGCGGGCAAGTGATCGATCTTACCCCCACCGAATTCAAGCTGCTGTGCCATTTGGCTAAGAATAGAGGCCGCTTGGTGACCCACGAAGCATTGCATGTCCTGCTGTGGGGATCCGAAGGCAAGTACTACGCGGATAATCTGCGGAAGCATGTTCAGCGAGTGCGCCAGAAAATTGAAGGGCGCGCCAGTGGACGGTTTCGAATAGAAACCGTCCCGCGGACTGGATACAGACTGCGCGAGAGCCCGCGGGACGCCTCATAGCCATAGTAATCCCTCCGAACGTTCTCCCCTAACTTCCACACTTTTGGGACGATACCTCCCCGCATCAGCCCCGCAATTTTCCCAACGCCCCGATAAGATCCAGGTCGTCATGGCTCAAAAAGCGCTGGTGATCGACCAGGACGACCTAGAACGCCGGCGGGTGGTGCGGGAGCTGGCGAAGGGGGGAATGGCGGTGGTTGAGGCGTCCGGCACTGTGGAGGGGCTGCTCGACGTCCTCGAGGAAGCTCCAGATGTCATCGTGATGGCTGAGGAGATGCCCCCGCTCGAGGCGGAGGATCTCCTCTCCCTGCTAAGGCGCCTAACCGATGCGCCGCTGATCATCCTGGGGAGCGGCAGCGAGCCCACAGAAGTGTCTGTCCTGGAGCGTGGCGCAGACGTCTATCTGCGAAGGCCCTTCAGCTCTGCCAGCGTGCTGGCCTGGACCCGAGCTGTCCTCCGCCGCTATCATCCATCTTCCTTCGTTTCGGGCGTCTACTTCCGAATCAACGGCCTGGCCCGGGCTCTCACCGCCACCGAGAAGCGACTGCTGGTCTGGCTGGCGGCCAACGGCACCGGCCTGACCAGCCAGGGCGAGCTACTGGCCAGGGTCTGGCGCGGGAACGCCAGCGCTGACGCAGCCAAATTCTATCTGCGGCGATTGCGACACAAGCTGGAGGAAGCAGCCTGCGGCCTCCGCCTGGTATCGGTGCGAGGGGTGGGCCATCGACTTGTGCAGGTTGAAGGAGACGGTCCGCCCTGGGCCAGGGGATGTATCGCCGGCGGGCAGTGTGGAAGCAACCCACCAGCGCCAGGAACAGGCTGGCCGGGCGGGTGGAGGCTGGTCCGGGCAGGAAAAGTGATAGGCGCGAGAGGTTGAATGCCGCCGGCGCAATAGCGGGCATAGGGCGAATAGACGATAAGGAAAGGAAATGGACATCATCAAGGTGGCTAGCACCGTCTTCACAGTGGTTATGAGCCGCGTGCAGGCCTGGTTGGTGAGCCTACAGGGCTGGGCAAGGCTGCTCGGCCGGTTCGGAGTGCTGTCTACCCACACCCTTCGAGCGCTGGCGATGGTGGCGGGGCGCTCCGTTCGAAGCCGAAGGCCGCGGCCCCCTCGGCGACTGATAGCGGGTCTTCTCAGCCTCGCACTGGTCGTCGCGGGGCTATCCGGCATGGCGACCTCCACTTCTCAGTGGGTCAATGTCTTCGCTAGGGTGGAACAGCCGCCGCCTTCACTCCAGAAGGGACGCGCCGGTCCGGATCCGGTTCAGGTCGGTATCAGGGAGTGCTGGACATTCTACATAGTGGTGACGAACAGCTTCGACTACACGATGCAGGATGTCTTCGTGAAGGATCAGTTCGGCGCTGAGCTAGATGTGATCTCTGTCGATCCCGAGCAGGGCACGGTGGAGGTCATCACCGACGGGCACGGTCCGAGAATCCGGTGGACTGTAGGGGACGTGCCTCCAGGCGAGGCTGTCCTGCTCAAAGTAGACGTGTGCACGGGGCTCAACCCCTCGGGAAAGCAGTCCTACACCACGCCCGGTGTGTATCAGCAGAACACGGGCGCCAACGCGAAGTGGATAGACCCCAATACCGGTGAACAGCTTAGTTCCGAGACGGCGCCCATTCACGTCGTCGTCAGTGGTGATCCCAACCCGGCGCCGACGCCCATGCCCACACCGACAGCTACGTCTACTCCGATACCAACACCCACCCCCGGCCCGCCGGAGCCCAGGCCCTGGCCCGAACCTGCGCACTGGATTCCCATCTTGAGCACCGGCGAGGGCCTCTGCAGCGATCCGCCGGGGACCGACCCCGTCGGGGATGTCAAGCCTGCCTTTGCGGATCTTGTCGGGAACCAGATGCACCCCTCCCAGTACGGCTTCTATGACGGCGTCAACTTGTTCCTGCGGATGCGCTTGGACGGCAGCCCCGCGCCAAAATACGGTTTCCGAAACCAGGTATGGGGGGCGCTGATCGACGTGGACAACACCGTGTCGAGCGGGCCGGTCAACTCCTACGAGCGACTGGTCGTGGCCGACGCTGCGAGCGGTTTCGTGGAGGTGAAGGCGAATACATTGCCTGATGACCCCTTCCTGCCCTACGGCGATATTGACGACTTGGGCCTGGCCGCCCTCGTCGCGCAGCTGCCGCTCGACACCCACGCCCGGGTGGTATCGGAGCCAACGTCAGATCCGTCTTTGGACGGCCGCGACGGAGAGGACCATTTCCTGGATATCCAGTTCCCGTTCGACCAGCTAGGAGTGCCCGAGGGTACGGCGCTGCGGATCGCTTTCTTCACATCGTCCGACGGGACACGCTTGAACAAGGACATCAACGCGACCTGCGGTTCGCTGGGGAATCTGGTTCTGGAGACGGCCCCCGTGGCGGTTGGGCCCATTCAGGCGCCCACATCTGCGCCTATGCCGACACCAACGCCTACGCCCACGCCTACGCCGACGCCCACGCCGACGCCCACACCCACGCCGACGGCGTCG
>DAOUDQ010000262.1:0-2376 GCA_034431045.1 Dehalococcoidia bacterium
GTCCAGCAACAGTACCGCCGCCATTGCCAGCCCCGCTAAGAG
Source organism: Dehalococcoidia bacterium (assembly GCA_034431045.1). Classification (GTDB taxonomy): domain Bacteria; phylum Chloroflexota; class Dehalococcoidia; order SM23-28-2; family SM23-28-2; genus SM23-28-2. Next base: position 43 of record DAOUDQ010000262.1, read on the forward strand.
TGCCAGGGTCAGGGCACACAATATCGCCGTCCTTGCTAATACCTTCATGCTAATGGCCTCCTCGAGCTACGGTCTGCCTAGTAGTTCCAACGCTTGGTGGTGCTAAAGGTTACTGATCAAGGGAGCGATACAAATTTCGCCGCATTATAGCAGACCGAGGGAGAGAATTCAACTCCCTTCCTCGGTCGCTAGCCATTTCGCGGTCACCAGCCCGGAGGCGCTAAAGAACTTCACACGCCGTCCGTTGGTCGGTGGGTACGAGGCGAGCAGGGCCGGGGCTAATCGCCCCGGCCCTGCTTCGGCGCTGTGCTTGGTGCTGGTAAAGCTTGGAGCTACCGCCTGCACCTGAGGGCACCAATCCATGCCACGCCAAGGACTGACGGCGGGACCAGTCCCAGGGGGGCCAGGCCTGATGCAAAGATTGCGCTCGCCCTGGTGCGGCTGGCCGGCACCAGTCTTATCGAGTCACAGCCCTCGATGAAGATCCCGTCATAGGTCTGCCCTGTCAGGCAGGCCTCGGTGTCGCCCGGTGCGATGTCGGTTTCCCGCGTCCGGAAATGGAGAACGAGGTCGATGTCGCCATCTCCGTCGACGTCCTCAAGAGCCCAGCGGACGGGCGCTGCTCCGGCGAACCTCACCGTGTCGCTGTCAACCTGCGTGGCATCGAACGATGCGGTGGTGAGAATTGCCACCGGGATCAGCCCCTTGCTCTTCAGGTTGATGCTATTGGGCCAACTCCCCGGCTTGATATCGATCTCCACCACGATGACACCCGTCGGGATGAAGTTGGCGGTGCAGGACTTATTGGCGTCCATAGTGACGGAGCCGTCGAGGCAGTCGGGGTCGCCGGACCAGGAATCGAACAGCCAGCCGGGGTTGGGGAAGGCGGAGAGGGGCACTACGGCGCCTTCGGGGAAGACGTTGTCACCGAGTGGTGGGTCGGTGGTGCCGCCTTCGGGTGGTGCAGCGGCCATAGAGAGGGTGTACTCGACGGGCACCCCCGGGCATGCCGTATCTATGGCGATCAGGCCGTACTGGGGGTCCCAGTTGCCGTCCCAGATGTCGCAGCCGTAGTAGTAGCACAGTTCACCGCCGGGGGGCACGTCGCGGCCGAGGACAAGAGTGGCGGGGTCGATCGTCAGGGCGTAGACGCCGGCCGTTGCAGTGGGCAGCACCTTGAAGGTGTAGCGGCCGAGGACGCCGTGGGTGAAGGGCGGGTTGTACTCGGCGGCGCCGAAGTCGGCCATGTTGACCTCATGAGGCGAGACGGTGTCCGGCAGCGGGGTCTCGCTCAGGTCGATCAGCATGCTCCCCGGCTGAGCAATTAGGTTGACCGTGTCGCTGTTGTGCGTCCTGGCGATAACGTTCACTGCCGCGTGCGGGAAGTTCATGCTGTAGGCGGCGCCCAGGATGCTCTCGTCGAGGGGCAGCCCCTCCAGGAAGACGTCGACGTCGAATGCGTCCTCCGTGGCGGCGTGCACCTCCACGCAGTCATTGATCTCGCCCAGGCTGCAGTCGGTGCCGTCACCGGGGCAGCTGTTGCCGGTGGTGTCCATGTCGAAGCCCACAATGACGGGCGGGGGTTGGGCCCGCACGCTGCCGCTAGAGCCGCCCGGCAACCACACCGCTGCCGCTATCAGCCCCGCTAGGAGTGCCAGGGTCAGGGCAGAGAATACTGTTGTCTTTACTAGTGCGTTCATGAGAATAGCCTCCTCAGAATAGACTTGCCTCCGCCGGGCCGGACAGCATTGTCAATCGATGACGCACCAACCGGCGCCATTATGCCATGAGGGAAGGATTTCAAACCTCTCTCCTCCGCGGCCCCTGGAGGCCGCGCTGCCGACCCTTGATCTCTGCGTCGCTTACCTGCAATGGAGTATAGCACACCGCCCCCTCTCTACGGCTGATGCACGATCAGCAGCTTGATCTGCTCGTGGCAGACCGGTGGGCCGCTGCCCTCCGGCGGGTCCTCATCGACCAGGCTGTCGCCCTCGTCGTCCACGCCGTCGATGGGGTCTTCGTCAACGTTGCCATCGCCATCGTCATCGAATGGCAGCGGGTCTGGCTCGATGCAGAACTTGACGTTCAACGGGTAGACATGCGGCACAGTCGGTTCGTGGCACTCGTAGCGCTCGCGGTAGAGCACCCACTTCTGATCGAACGCCGTCAGGTAGAACCTCTCCTGGCCGGGCAGCACCAGCTGCTGAACCTGAGTGCAGCCAGCGGGTACGCCAGTCACCTCGAGGCTCATCACGGCGACCTCGGGGTAGGCCTCGCTGTTGCCGATCTCGCAGATCACCCACATGTAGCGGCCCTGGGTGTCGCTGATGTTGA
>DAOUDQ010000263.1:0-5285 GCA_034431045.1 Dehalococcoidia bacterium
GGCAATACGGGGAGGGCGCCGCCCCAGCCGAGGGTGAATACGACCAGGAATAGAACAGCCTGCCAGGGGTTGTCAACAGAGGCGAAGATGAGAATGCCCGCACCTTGGAGGACGTAGGCCACCGCCACCAGCCAGCGCTTGGCTACGTAGTCGGCCAGCCAGCCGAAGCCCACCCTGCCCACCAGGCTCCCGAAAGGGATGCCCATCGCCACCGCCGAGGCCGCCCCGCGCGAGAAGTCCGCCGATTCCTCAAGGAAGGCTACCAGGTGACCGATGATGGCCATGCTGCCAACGGAAGCCAGGGCCAAGGCAGATGCCAACAGCCAGAAGGAGCGCGTGCCCACTGCCTGGCCCATAGTCAGCCCTTCGTCCTCCACCCTCCACCCGACCGCGCTGTCCCCCTCCAGGCTCGCCGCCGCCGGGCTGGCTAACGACTGGCCGGAGGCGTGGCGCTCCCCGTCGGGCAGGAGGCCCACATCCTCCGGCCGGTGGCGCACCGTCAAGGCCAGGGGGATGCAGATGGCTATTTGAGAAATGCCTATGATGCCCACAGCGTTGCGCCAGCCAAAGAGGGATATCAGAGCGGCCAGCACCACCACCATGATCCCGGAAGCCCCGACGCCACAGCTCATCAGGGCCAGGGCGCGCCCCCGCTTCTTTCGGAACCAGTGAGCAATGGCTACCATGCACACCGCCGGGCCTGCCATGCTCATGCCGATGGCGACAGTCACCATCGCCGCATACAAGGCCCACACCGCCTGAATCTGGCCGAGGAACAGAAAGCCACCGCCCATCAGCAGCACCCCGCCCACCAGCAGGCGGGGCGCCCCCAGCCGGTCCACCGAGTAACCGGCCACGGGGGCGCTCAGCCCGGACGCCACCAGGGCGACGGAGAAAGCGCCGCCGATGAGGGCGCGGCTCCAGCCGAACTCCTCCTCGAAGGGGTCGACCAGAGTGCTGAAGCCGTAGAAGAAGGTGCCAGTGGTCAGGAACACGATGGCGGCAGCGGCGATGACCACCCACCAGCCATAAAAGAATGGCACCGCCCGAGCCAGCCCGGAGGTCTGCCGCTCCGTGCTCCCAATCTCCCTAGACAATACCTGTTACGCTCCCCAGACCAAACCAATCCCGGCAGCTGTCGCTGACCTCCCCCAAGGGAGGCGCCCAAAGTGGATCACGGTCGCCTCTACCGCCCCCTCGCCTCAGCCGCCTCTGCTCGCCAGGCGGGCGGTCTGCCCATCATCTGGACCACCGCGGCGGCGGTCAAGGCGCTCAGCGCCAGCACGAGAAAGGCAGGCCGATAGCTGTCCACCGCGTCATAGACCGCACCAGCGAAGATCGGCCCGATAAAGCCCCCAAGCATACCTGCGGCCATCAACAGCCCCTGAATGCCACCAAAGGCCCGCAGCCCGAAGTATTCCGCCAGGAGAGCAGGGACCACAGGGATGGTACCGCCGAAGGCAGGGGCGAACACCACCAGGAACAAGAAGGCCTGCCAGGGGCTGTGAACAGCGGCGAAGATTAGGATGCCCAGACCTTGCAGGAGCCAGGCCACCGCCAGCAGCCAGCGCTTGCTCAGGTAGTCGGCCAGCCAGCCGAAGCTCAGCCTCCCTACCAGGCTCCCAAAGGGGATGCCCATGGCGATCACCGCAGCCCCTTGCTCGGTTAAGCCCCCCGATTCGTCAAGGTAAGCTATCACATGGACGATGACCGCCATGGCGCCCACCCAGGCCAGTACCATCGCCGAGGCCAGCACCCAGAAAGAGCGCGCCCGCACCGCCTGGCCAATAGTCAGTCCTTCCGACTGCCCGCTACCGCTGCCCCCCCCTTCCCCCTCCACCTCCTCCGGCAGCGGGCTCGCCGACGCCTCACCTGGAGCAGGAGGCTCCCCGTCCGGCAGAAGGCCCACCTCCTCCGGCCGGTGGCGCAGCGTCAAGGCCAGAGGAATGCACGTCACCAACTGGACCGCGCCCAGCATCATAGTGCCTGCCCGCCAGCCGAAGGGAGCTATCAGCAAGGCCACCAGCAGCACCATGAGCCCGCTCGCGCCCGCGCCCCCGCTCATGATGCCCAGGGCGCGCCCTCGCCTCTTCTCAAACCAGTGAGCGACGGCTATCGCGCACACCTGCACGCCGGCCAGGGTCATGCCGACGGCGATAACCGACGCGAAGATGTACAACTGCCACAGCGCCTGAATCTGGCTGATGGCCAGAAAGCCACCGCCCACCAGCGTCACGCCCACCACCACCAGACGGCGCACACCGACACGGTCCGCCAGATAGCCGGCCACGGGCATAGTCAGCCCCGCCATCACCGCCGCGATGGAGGGGCCGGCACCGATGGCCGCCCGCGACCAGCCAAACTCCTCCTCCAGGGGGTCGACCAGGGTGCTGAAAAGGTACAGCGGCGCGGAGGCAGCAACGAGTATGATGACGAAAGCAGCGATGACCACCCACCAGCCGTAAAAGAAGGGCACTACCCCAACCAGCGCAGAACTTGGCCGCCGCATGCTCCCAATCTCCCTAGACAATACCTGTTGCGCTCCCTAGACCAAACCAATCCCGGCTGCTGCTGCTGACCTCCCCCAGGAGAGGCGTCCAAAGTGCACCGTCGCGTCTACGGCTGGCTCGCGCTGGCCGCCTCCCCCGTGCGAAGCCAGGGCCTCCTCAGCATCACAAGACCAACAGCGCTGGCCATGGCGATGACGCCGAGGATTGCGAAACCAGGGCGATAGCTCTGCCCCGCATCATAGACAGCGCCAGCAAACACCGGCCCGATAACGCCACCCACAGTACCCATAAAGAGCAGCAGCCCCTGAATGCTGCCAAAGGCCCGTGCGCCGAAGTAATCCGCCTGGAGAGCAGGCCGCACAGCAATGTAGCCGCCCCAGGCCGGGCTGAACACCATGAGGAATAGCACCGCATGCCAGCCGCTATGAATATTTGCGAAGGCCAGTATACCCACGCCCTGGAGAAGACAAACTACCGCCAGCAGCCAGCGCTTTTCCACGTAGTCAGCCAACCAGCCAACGATGACCCTGCCTGGTAGGCTTGCTATGGGTAGGCCCATCGCTACTAGGGCAGCCCCTTGCTTTGAGAAGCCCACCTCATCCTCCATGAAGGCTATCCCGTGGGCGACAACGCCGAGGCTACCCATCTGGAGCAACGATATAGCAATGGCCAAGAGCCAGAAAGCGCGGGTACGTAGAGCCTGTTGAACGGTCAATCCCTCACGCTCGGCCGTGAGGCCGGCCAGCCCCTCAGCCTGCACCGCTGCCTCCCCTTTGCCCGACGACGGGCCATCACCCCCAGATGACGGCTCGCCATCGGGCAGCAGGCCCATATCCTGCGGCCGGTCGCGCACGCTCAGGGCCATGGGAATACAGGTGGCCCACAGAATCATGCCAAGAATGACCAGGGCGGTGCGCCAGCCGTATGCCGATATCAGGGTCACCGCCACCACCGCCATGAAGCCGCTGATGCCGGCGCCCAGACTCATTATGGCCATAGCGCGGCCCACCTTCTTCGTGAACCAGCGGGCGACGGCCGTCTGGGTCACCGCAGGGCCGCAAGCACTCATGCCGACGGCGATCACGATTACGGCAGCGAAAAAGGTCCACACCGAGCGAACCTGGCCAAAAAGCACAAAGCCCGCGCCCACTAGCAACACGCCGACAATCAATATACGGCGCGGGCCCAGGCGGTCGGCCAGATGGCCAGCCACAGGAGCAGATATGCCCCCCACCCAGGTACGCACGGAGAAGCCAGCGGCGATCAGGGCCCGCTTCCAGCCGAACTCGTCTTCGAGGGGGTCAACAAGGGCACTAAAGCTGTAGAAGAAGGTGCCGCCACCGAACAATACGATGGAGGCGGAGGCGATAACTATCCACCAGCCATAGAAGAAGGGCATCGACTAATCACGCTAGAAGCCACCTGAGCGGCCTAACAAGTATAGCTGCATGATAGCCGTCCCACGTCCCTAAGCCAACCCTCGCCCTGTTCAGGGGCACTGCCACTTTGCCCCTTTTCCCACCCCGGTCGTAACAGGCGAGGCCAACCTATCGTCATTCTTACTAGCCAGACTTTCCGCCAATCATGACCTCGGCCTGTCCCTGGACAGAGGTCTGCCACAAGGAGGGCTGCGATTGTCTTGGCTGACGATGTAGGGAAAAAAAGAATGGCGTACCTACACAGGGTCTACAGGCAAAACGAGCGGACCAACAAGAAAGCGATCCTGGATGTCATCGAGCCCCGCGCCCACGGCCGCCTTCTAGACTGCGGCTGCGGCGATGGCGAGTTCACCGTCCAGGTTGCCCGCCGCGCCCGCGTGTCGGAGGCATACGGTATCGAGTGCGTCGACGACCGCATCAAGGAAGCCACCGATCGGGGGATCATCGTCACTAAGGGCGACCTTAACGATCCGCTTCCCTACAAGAGCCATTTCCTCGATATCGTCCACGCCGACCACATCATCGAGCACTTGCTCAACATCGATCTCTTCCTCAAGGAAATCAAACGAGTGCTGCGCCCCGACGGCTACGCTATCCTCTCCACCAACAACCTGGCTAGCTGGCACAACCGCTTCTCCCTGGCGCTGGGGATGCAGGCCGCACCCTTGCACGTAGCCAACGACGCCATCGTGGGCAACGCCTTCGAGCCGCCGCTGCCAATGTGCCATCCCTCCGCGAGTGATAGACGGCCGCTCGTCTTTGGCTTTCAGGGCTTGGCGGAACTATGCCACTATCACGGCTTTTGGGTAGAGCGCCTGACGTTCGCGGGCTGCTATCCCCTTCTGCCCCACCTACCCCACCTCATGTGCAAGCTGGACACCGTCCACGCTACCTTCTTGATTGCCAAACTTCGCCCCAGGTCGTGAGAGAAGCAAAGGCCAGAGCCTGAGCCACCACTAGGCAAAAAAAGGTATCTGCCGACGGGGTATCCCGCCCGCAGATACCTTTCCCCGGCCAAGGGAAGGGGACCCGACGTTATGGCTGAAAAAGCTTCTGTCTGAAGTGAAAGACGGGCGATGCCCGAGAATGTTACACAGTTTTCGGGGAATTGTTCGACTAATATGACCCTGTCCCTGGGCTACACAGAGAAGAGGAAGCATCCAGCGATTTGCCACGGACGGCAGGCAGCTGGCGTCTGGGCGAAGGCAAGAGCGAACGCGGCCTTGCCCTTAGCCCCGGCCCGAAGGACGGGCCAGGTCGGCGGCGATCCTGCGGACGATGGCCGGCAGGGCCTGCCCCAGCTGAGGCGTCAAGCGCTCGCCGAAGGTGCGAGTAT
>DAOUDQ010000264.1:0-7334 GCA_034431045.1 Dehalococcoidia bacterium
TCGTGATTGTGGCGGGGCTGGTGGCTGCGGCGGTTGCTCTACGCTAGGTCGGTGGGCGAGTCGCCTTAGGCAGCTAGGGACGCATGCCACGAAGTTCGGTGGCCTCCACCACGCGCCGGCTCCCCAAGACCGTGGCTGCCTCCCGCATCGTTAGTTTTTCTTTGTCGGACACAGCGGCCACCTCTTGGAAGGCTCTGGTCATCACCTGCTTTAGACGGTTGTTGACCTCTTTTTCGTCCCAGAAAAGACCGCTCCGATTCTGGGCCCACTCGAAGTAGAGACCACCACGCCGCCGGCACTGGCCAAGATGTCGGGAACGACAAGAAGCCCTAAGTCATTCAGGATCCGATCGGCCCTGGGTGTTGTGGGGCCGTTGGCTGCCTCGACGACAATCTTGGCCTTGACATCGGAGGCGTTGGCGGAGGTGATCTGGTTCTCGAAAGCGGCCGGCACGAGGATGTCTACCGGGAGGGTCAAGAGCTCCTCGTTGGTGATACGGTCGCCGTTCTTGTGGTCAGTGACACGGCCGCTCTTCAGTTTCTGGGCGATAGCCGCTTCGATGTCGAGACCACGTCCGTTGTGGATGCCGCCCGATGTGTCGCTGACGGCCACCACCCGGTATCCCTGGCCTGCCAGGAGGCGAGCCGACCACTGGCCGGCGTTGCCGAAGCCCTGGATGGCTACGGTTGTGCCATCCGGTGAGAGGCATTGGCGGCGGGCAGCTTCCTGAACTACGTGCATGATGCCGCTGCCGGTCGCCTCTTCCCTCCCGACGGTGCCGCCAACGCTGATGGGCTTGCCGGTGACTACCGCTGGCGTCCAACGTCCCTGCGTGCCGCCGTAGGCATCCATTATCCAGGCCATGGTTTGGGGATCGGTGCCCACGTCAGGAGCGGGTATGTCCCGCGCGGGGCCGATCACTGGGGCTATGGCGAGGGTATAGCGGCGGGTCAGACCCTCTAGCTCGCGCAATGATAGCTTCTTGTGATTCACCTTCACGCCGCCCTTGGCCCCTCCATAGGGGATGTTCGCAACGGCGCACTTCCAGGTCATCCACATCGCCAGGGCCCTTACCTCGTCCAGACTGACGGCGGGGTGATAACGGACGCCCCCTTTGGCTGGGCCACGCGACCAATTGTGCTGGACGCGGCAACCCCAGAACACCGATATCGAGCCGTCGTCCATACGTACGGGCAGGTGAACTATCAGCTCTCGCCGATTGTTGCGCAGGTACTGACGCATTGACTCGCTTAGATCGAGGTACTCAGCGGCCGCGTCGAACTGGGCGAGAGCACTCACATAAGGGTCCACTACCTCGTCAGGCGATGGGACCTCCCGATTCGGCTCAACCATGTTGCTCCCCTGTGATTGTGGTTAGCAGTTATCGGTTGCCAGCAGCCAGCCGGCCACGCTCCAATAGTGCACTAAGATCATTCACCGCCTGGCGCGAGGGAGCCCGCGCCAGCGACCGCTGGCAAAGTCTACCTACCGTTACTGTAGCGCTTTTTGGCCGCCAACGCTACTAGGTGTAGGCTCTCCTGTCGCGTTGCAGTGGAAGCGACGGCAGCTTGACTAATGGACCGAAGGCGGTCAGGTCGCCATTATAGCCGAAACGGCCCGCCCATGGTCAGCCAAGGGTCGGTGGTGGTAGGGAGGGGAGCCAGCGGCTAAAGCGGTGCCTGTTGGGGCTGGCGCTGGCGGTCTAGGGCGATGAGCTGCCGAACGGGCTGGAAGGGGAGGGGGATATCACCCAGGTCCCGCTCGTGGGCGCCGCCGATGCCATGGAAATCGCTGCCTCCCAGGGGCAACAGACCGTGCTGGCGGGCGATGGCCAGGAGGCGTTCAATGGTCTGTTGGTCATAGTCCTGATAGTAGACCTCGATGCCGATGAGGCCGACTTCTTTGAGCTCCGCCACCAGGGACTCTAGGTTCTGGAGGTCGCGGGGGTGAGCCAGGACGGGCAGGCCAGATGCGTCGGTGAGGAGGTGCACCGCCTCGGCGGGGGTTATCTTCTCGCGCTCCACGTAGGCGGGGCCGTTGCGGCCGAGGTAGCGCTCGAAGGCTTCCTCCAGGGAGGAGATGTGGCCAGCCTCCAGCATGGCCAGGGCGATGTGGGGGCGGCCTACAGCGCCATGGCCGGCGATCTCCTTCACCCGCTGCCAGGAGACGTCGATCCCCAGGCGCTTGAGCTTGGTCAGCATCCTCTGGCCCCGCTCCAGGCGCGAGCGGCGCAGGCGATCCAGGCGGCCTTGGAAGCGCGGGTCCCGCCAGTCCAGGAAGTAGCCCAGCACATGCACCTCATCGTGGGGCACATCGGTGCTCAGCTCCACGCCGGGGATGAAAAGGAGCTGGGGGTGCTTCTGGGCCGCTTCCAGAGCCTCAGCAATACCATCGGTGGAGTCGTGGTCGGTGAGAGCGAGCACCTCTAGACCTTTGCCAACCGCTCGCTCGATGAGCTCAGTGGGGGTCAGGCCACCGTCGGAGTAGGTGCTGTGGGTATGGAGGTCGGCCCTACTGGTCATGCTTGCTGATCTCCCGGTCGATGCGGACAATGCTTTGGGCGCGGCCGCTGGCTTCGTCGATGTCCACGAGGACGGAGTTGAAAATGGCAGGCCCCCTCTCCACCGGCGAGAAGCGGGTAGGAAGCTGGGTGAGGAAACGCTCGATGATCGGCTTGACTTCCATGCCGATGATGGAGTCGCGTGGCCCCACCATGCCCACGTCGGTGACGAAAGCAGTGCCCTTGGGCAGGACACGGGCATCGGCGGTAGCAACGTGGGTATGGGTGCCGATGACAGCGCTCACCCGCCCATCCAGGTACCAGGCCAGGGCGGCCTTCTCGCTGGTGGCCTCGGCATGCATATCGACGATGATCACGGGGACGTCTTGCAGACGCTCCAGGGACTGGTCAGCGGCGCGAAAGGGGCAGTCTGTCTCGACGCGCATGAAGGTGCGGCCTTGCAGATTGATGAAGGCTGCTCCACGGGCGATCAGCAGGCCGCGGCCGGGCACGCCGGGAGGGTAGTTCAGGGGCCGCAGGATAGGCGATTCGCTGTCCAGGATAGGGTAGATGTCGCGGATTTCCCAGACGTGGTTGCCGGAGGTGATAACGTCTACGCCAGCAGCGAAGAGCTCGTCGGCGGTGGCTGGAGTGAGGCCGCGGCCGCCGGCGGCGTTCTCGCCGTTGGCGCCCACCAACTCGGCCTCGGTCTCTCGCCTGAGGGCGGGCAGAAGGGCCTGCACCGTCTTTCGGCCCAGGCGGCCCATCACATCACCGACGAAGAGAATCTTCACTACCGCTCCTGAGGGCAGCAAAGGGGGGAGCGTCGACATTGGCTAGCCTGGTCGCCGCTCCCCCGCCTTCGCTATTTGGCGTACTCGACCGCCCGCTTCTCGCGGATCACGGTAACCTTGATCTGCCCCGGGTACTCCAGTGTCTCCTCGATCTTCTTGCTGATGTCTTTAGCTAGGCGCATTGCCCCCAGGTCGTCCATGTCTTCCGGCTTGACGATGATGCGAATCTCGCGGCCAGCCTGGATAGCATAGCACTTGTCGACCCCATCGAAGCCGGTGGCTACTTCCTCCAGTGCCCGCAGCCGCTTGATGTACTGCTCCAGAGACTCGCGGCGGGCGCCCGGCCGGCTGCCGCTGATAGCATCGGCGATGATGGTAATCACCGCTTCGACGGTGCTCAGCTCCACCTCTTCATGGTGGGCCTCGATGCAGTGGGCCACCGCCGGGCTGGCGCCGTGGCGGCGGGCCATCTCGGCGCCGATGAGGGCATGGGTTCCTTCCACCTCGTGGTCGATGGCCTTGCCCAGGTCGTGAAGGAGGCCGCCGCGACGGGCGACGTTGGCATCGGCGCCAAGCTCGTCCGCGAGCATGCCGGCAATGTGGGCCGTCTCTACGGCGTGCTTGAGCTGGTTCTGGCCGTAGCTGTAGCGATACTTGAGGCGGCCCAGCGCCTTCACAATCTCTGGGTGGAGGCCGGGCACACCTGCCTCCACCACAGCCTGTTCGCCTGCCTCTCTGATGGTGGCGTCGACCTCTTTTTGGGCCTTCTCCACCATGTCCTCGATGCGAGCGGGGTGGATGCGGCCGTCGCTGATAAGTCTGGTGAGGGCCACCCGGGCGATCTCGCGGCGCACGGGGTCGAAGGTGGAGACGGTTACGGCATCAGGGGTGTCGTCGATGATGACGTCCACGCCGGTAAGGTGCTCCAGGGTACGGATGTTGCGGCCCTCGCGGCCGATGATCCGCCCCTTCATGTCGTCGCTGGGCAAGGGCACCACCGAGACGGTAGCCTCGGAGATGACGTCGGAGGCCAGGCGTTGCATGGCTGTGGCTAGGATATCGCGCGCCCGCTGATCGGCTTCCTCCTTGAGTTCGGCCTCGAGCTCGCGCACCCGTCGACTGGCCTCATCGCGCACCTCGTCCTCGATCTCGGCCAGGAGGACCTCTCGTGCCTCCTGGGTGGTCAGGCTGGCCAGGCCCTCGATTTCCTGGCGGCGCTGTCGCTCTAGGTCCGCCAGCTTGGCCCTGGTGTCGTCTAGGTTGCGCTCCTTATTAGTCAAGGAGCGCTCGCGACGCTCCAGGGACTCTAGCTTTCGGTCCAGGTTTTCCTCTTTGTGGATCAGGCGCCGCTCTAAGCGCTGTACCTCATTACGTCGGTCTCGTAGGTCCCCCTCTGCCTGGCTGCGCAGGCGGATGGCTTCTTCTTTGGCTTCCAGAAGTATCTCTTTTTGCCGTCGTTCGGCCTCACCAAGGATACGGCTCGCCTTCATCTCGGCACCGGCGGCGCGACGGTATTCCATTCGCTGTTGTATCCAGGCGCCGCCGACAGCTCCCCCAACCAGAGCAATGAGGCCGATGGGTATAACGAATACTAAGGCCTCGGGCATCTTCACCTCACTTCCTATTGACAGTTCGGGGCAGATTTCAAGTTTAGTCGGGCTACCGCTTTCATGATACGTCTGGCCGTATTGAGGTGTCAAGGAAAGCGCAGCTTAGGTCATATTTGGGCGAGGAATGGATGGATGGACAGACTCAACACGTGGAATAGGAAATCCTGGAGAGGAGCACGCCCTCGGCTAGGGGTGCTCTGAGCCTTGCTGCCCTTCGCGCCAGAGTCTTTCGACGGTGGTGCGGACGGTGGGATAGGGGAAGCCGCGGCGGAGAAGGAAGTCACCCAGGCGGCGACGGAAGATGGGGTAGTCCTGGCCCTGGAGGTGGTGGGCCTTCTTCTGGGCGGCGCGCAGGGCGGCATCTTCCTCTGCCACCGCAGCGATCGCCTGGCGGGCGACCTCCCGCTCGACCCCTTTGGCCGCAAGCTCTTGCCAGAGGAGACGGCGGCCGCGAGGGCTGCTCTGCTCGCGCACCTCCACCCAGAAGCGGGCGAAGGCGGCGTCGTTCAGGAGGCCCTGCTCGCGCAAGCGGGCGATAGTCTCCTGCACGACCTGCGGCGGCAGGCCGCGGCGGGCCAGGCGCTGGCGTATCTCCGCCTCGCTGCGGGGCCGATAGGCCAACAGGCGAAGGGCAGCCTGGTGGGCCTGGTGCCTGACGTCGGCCTGGCGCAGGGAGTCCACCTGTTGGGGGCTTAGGGCGTCGCCCTCGTGGAGCCCTGCTTGGGCCACCACCTCGAGGCTGAGGGAGAAGGCGTAGCGGCCATCGAGGTAGACGTTGGCCCGCTGGCGCCGCCGTTGCTTTTCGATGGCTGTGATCTGCATGGCGGTGGGGTGAGCCTCTGCAGCGATGGTCAAAGGGCGGACCAGGGACCGCTGGGCAGGGGCATCCCGGGGTCTACTCTAGCTCCGGCGGCTCCTCGGCGGCGAAGCCAACGGGTGGCGTCCCGGCTTCCAGTTTGCCGCGGATCTCGGCCTCGATCTCTTCGGCCAGCTCGCGGTTGTCGCGCAGGAAATCCTTGGCGTTCTCCCGGCCCTGGCCGAGGCGCTGGCTGCCGTAGTTGAAGAAGGCCCCCTGCTTGCTGATGATCCCCTTCTCCAGGCCCAGGTCGATGATGCCGCCCTCGCGGCTGATGCCCATGCTCTTGCCGGCGAACATCATGTCGAACTCGGCGGTGCGGAAGGGGGCCGCCACCTTGTTCTTGACAACCTTGGCCCGCACGCGACTGCCCACCACCTGGTTGCCCTGTTTGATGCTCTCCGCCCGCCGCAGGTCGATGCGCACCGAGCTGTAGAACTTGAGGGCGCGGCCGCCGGGCGTTACCTCCGGGTTGCCGAAGAAGACGCCGATCTTCTCCCGAAGCTGGTTGATGAAGATGACGGCGGTGCGGGAGCGGTGAATGGCGGCGGCCAGCTTGCGCAGGGCCTGGGACATGAGGCGGGCCTGGAGACCGGGAAGGGAGTCGCCCATCTCCCCCTCGATCTCTGCCCGTGGCACCAGGGCGGCCACACTATCGACGACAACGACGTCCACGGCGTTGCTGCGCACCAGGGCCTCGGTGATCTCCAGGGCCTGCTCGCCGGTGTCCGGCTGGGAGATCAGCAGGTCATCCACCTTTACCCCCAGTTCGGAAGCATAGGTGGGGTCGAGGGCATGCTCCACATCGATGTAGGCGGCCAGCCCAGCCGCCTTCTGGGCCTCGGCGATGACATGCAGGGCCAGGGTGGACTTTCCGGTCATCTCCGGGCCGAAGATCTCGGTGACGCGGCCGCGGGGTATGCCACCCACCCCCAGGGCCATATCCAGGGCTAGAGAGCCTGTGGGCACCACCTCCACTGTAAGACGGTGGGAGGCCTGCCCCAGACGCATGATAGCCCCCCGCCCAAACTGCTTCTCGATCTGACCTATCGCTAGATCTAAGGCCCGAAGCTTATCATTCGTACTCGTGTCGCCTTCCTCCTTGCCAACATTTGCCAAGCTATGATCGGCGAGCGGATCATAGCACGGGGCGGGGGGCAAGACAAGGGGCGAGCGTCAGTCTCAGGGAGGCGACAGGGCTCGCCTGGGGTTGTAAGAGCAGTTCGCCAAGTCCGTGGAGTGACCCGTGTCGCCTAGGCCAGGGCAGCGATCAGTGCCCGCCCAATGATCTGAATGAGGATGATCGCCGCCAGGGGAGTGATGTCGATCATGCCGATGCGGGGGATGACGTTGCGCAGCGGCGCCAGAATGGGCTCAGTGATCTCGTAGAGGACGGTCACCAGAGGGTTGTGGGGGTCGATGGGGAACCAGGAGAGGATCGCTCGGAAAAAGATGAGCGCCGTAAGGACCCAGGTCAAGATCCAGATGAAGCTGGCTAGAGGTTCGATCCCTATCCTCCCAGTCGCTTGGCCTTCTGGTAGGCGGCCACGATCGCGTCGGCGAAGGCAGCGCGG
>DAOUDQ010000265.1:0-1510 GCA_034431045.1 Dehalococcoidia bacterium
GACCTGGGCCTCCCGCTCGACGATGGAGGCCAGGGTGAGCACCGTGTGCATCGACAGGCCGGCCACGCTCGCCTCCTGGCGGAGCTCGCTGTCGAGGCGCTGGTCGAAGTTCTCCAGGATCTGCTTAACGACCTCCTCCGCTGTCATATTGCGACTGAAGAAGTAGGTATCGGGGAAGAGATAGCCCTCCAGATTGGCCCAGTAGGGTTTGGTGTACAGGAAGCTGAACTCGTACCAGCTCTCGATGGCCTGAAGGAAGTCCTCGGCGGAGACCACCTCCTTGGCCTCCATGAGCTCGGCGATCTCCTCCGCCCGCACGCCCTCGCGGATGGTCACCACCAGGGGGGCGGTCTGACCCTGGCGAATGCGCTCTACCACTTCGAGGGTGGGCGTCCCCTTCTCGAACTCGTAGTCGCCGGCCACCAGCTTATCCTCATAGCCCTCCAGGGCTACCAGCACCCGGAAGAGGAGGCCGCTGGAGATGACGCCTTCGTCTTCCAGCTTGTCGCCCACTTCCTGAGCGCTCTGGCCTTCCTGGATGGTGATGAGAACGGTCTCGCCCGGCCTCGATGTCGGTGGAACCGTCGGCGGCTCTTCCTTCAGAACCGAACCGGGGGTCTCCGTGATCTGCCAGATGCCGATGCCCACCATGACGATGGCGAGCAGGATTCCGGCCAGAGGGAGGAAACGCATTCTCTATGACTCGAAAGGGGGGGATGGGCTGGCCCGGGCCTGACGGTCCAGGTAGCTCTGGAGAACGATGGCGGCGGCCAGGGCGTCCCGCCTGGCCTTAGCCTTCGGCCCCCTGTGGCCGGCGCTGGCCAGGCGGCGCTGGGCCTCGACGGTGGACAGGCGCTCGTCCCAATACTCGATCGGCAGTGACAGGCGAGCCGAAAGCTCCTGGCCGAAGGCCTTCACTGCCTGGGCCTGAGGGCCGAGGGAGCCGTCGAGGGAGATGGGCAGGCCGATCACGACGGCTTCCGCTCCCTGCTCCTGCACCAGGCGAGCGATGGCATCGAGGTCAGCGGGCAGCTCCCTGCGCTCTACCACCGCGACGGGCAGGGCGACCCGCACCCCCTCGTCGGCGATGGCAACGCCGATGCGCCGCTCGCCCACATCCAACCCAAGGATACGCATGATAGCTAGCTCTTCTTCGCCAACAACTCTTTAACCAGCGGCTCCACTAGGCCGAGGGCTTCGTCCAGCTTGCTGACATTGGTGCCGCCGCCCTGGGCCATCTCGGGGCGGCCACCGCCGCCGCCGCCGGCAGCCGAGGCCACCCGCTTGAGGATGTGACCGGCGTGGAGGCCGCGCTTCACCAGGTCGGGGGTGACCATGGCCATGAAGGCCGGCCGCCCGCTGAGCACTGTCCCCAGAACGACGACGGCGGAGCCCAGGCGCTGGCGTAGGACGTCTCCCATGTGGCGCAGGGCGTCCTGACTGGGGGCATCGACCCGCGCCGCCAGCAATCGCACGCCGTCCACTGTCTCCGCCTTGCCCACGAGGGCCT
>DAOUDQ010000266.1:0-1746 GCA_034431045.1 Dehalococcoidia bacterium
TTCTCCTGGAGGAGGCCCTCAGCCAGGAATTTGCGCATCCTCTCCACATCCTGTCGCATCTCCTTGCCAGGGTTACCCATCCCAGCTTGGCCCAAGGTGCGGAACCATCTGCCAAAGCTCAGCCTCTGGCGCCACCTGTCGCCATCACAATAGATAGTCCCGCTCTGCTTCTTGGCCGTGAGCACCACCAACCCCTGAGGCGTCTGTAGCACATGTTCGGCTGGCAGGAAGTAGTTGAAGAGGCAGTAGCGGTCATCCAAACCCTTTAGCACCCGGGCCAGTATCTCGTGTGCCCGGGGTGGCGCGGCCCACTTGCCCACATTGTAGTTGCCGATGCTAGTGATGATGAAGCCCATCACCACCAGGGCATAGGACACGAACTGCCAACGAATGTATAGAGCCGGGTCGGCACCCGCGCGGCTGGTTTGCACTAGGATATAGACCGAGAGGAGAAACCCTGCGCCCAGCAGCACCGTGCCGATGGTGCTTGTGGTCCGCCCTATCCTCACCCCTCTCCGGATGGCCTTCTCGTTAGTGATGACCCGCATTCTGCCTAGCCCTCGAACCTCCCCAACACCAGGCAGGCGTTCTGGCTGCCCAGGCCAAAGGAATTGGACAGTGCCACCTGCACATCGGCCTTCCGAGCCACATTGGGGACATAATCCAGGTCACAGGTAGGATCCGGGGTCTGGTAGTTGATGGTGGGGTGTATGATGCCGTGGTGAATGGTTAGGGCCGTGACCAGGGCTTCGATGGCCCCGGCGGCGCTGATAGCGTGCCCAATCATAGATTTGGTGGAGCTGACATGGACGCGATAGGCATAATCCCCCAGGGCCCTCTTTATAGCCAGGGTCTCAACAGCATCGTTGAGAATAGTGGAGGTGCCGTGGGCGTTGATATACCCTATGTCCTGGGGGCTAAGATGGGCATCCCGTATAGCCAACCGCATAGCGTGGACGGGGCCCAGGGCCTCAGGGTGGGGGGAGGCCACATGATAACCATCAGTGGCGCTGGCGTAGCCCAGGATGTCGGCATAAATGCGGGCACCCCGCGCCAGGGCATGTTCCAGGCTCTCCAGTATGAGCACCGCGCACCCCTCAGCGCCCACGAAGCCATCTCGGTCCTTGTCGAAGGGACGGCTGGCCCCTTCAGGGTCGTCGTTGCGGGTGGAGAAGGCCCTCATGGTGCAGAAGCCAGCCCAGGCCACCTCGCAATGGCTGCCCTCACTGCCACCAGCGATCATCACCTCCGCCTGGCCGCGGCGGATGACCTCTGCTGCTTCCCCTATGGCTTGAGTCCCGGTAGCGCAGGCGGTGCTGACCGTGGCGCTATAGCCTTGGCAGCCGAAGTGATGGCTGATCTGGAAGGCGGCCATATTGGGTATTATGGTGGTCAGATAGAAGGGGGAAACTCGCAGATCGCCCCCCCTCTTTAGCATGCGGCGGAAGGTGTTCTCCGTCTCGATGAGGCTGGTGCTGGCCACCCCCATCACCACCCCCACCCGCTCCGCCTCCTCCGGCTGGATGGTCAGTTGGGCATCGGCCAGGGCCATCTCGGCCGCGGCCACCGCGAACTGGCTGAAGCGGGCCATCCGCCTGGCCTCCTTGCGGTCCATATACTGTAGAGGGTCGAAACCCTTGACCTCCCCCGCAATCTGGGTAGGGTAGGCGCTGGCATCGAAGCGGGTGACGCGCCGGATGCCGGATTTCCCGGCTACCAGCTTCTCCCAGGTCTCCTGGGTATCAC
>DAOUDQ010000267.1:0-9219 GCA_034431045.1 Dehalococcoidia bacterium
GTCGACGCCGAAGGCAAGAGCCCTCTGGCCCAGATGATGAGCACTGTCCTGTTCGGAGACTGGGTGAGCCTGTACCTGGCGATTCTGAACGGGGTGGCGCCCGCCCCCACCACCGCCATCGACAAACTGAAGGAGCGGCTGGCCCGCCGTTAGCGCTTGGTGTATTGGGGCGCCTTGCGGGCTCGCTTGAGCCCGTACTTCTTGCGCTCCTTCACCCGCGGGTCGCGGGTGAGGAGGCCAGCCTTGCGGAGGGTGGGCTTATACTGCTCGTCGGCGGTCACCAGCGCCCGCGCAATACCGTGGGCGACGGCCTGCGCCCAGCCGGTGCTGCCTCCGCCGTTTATCTTCACCTGGACGTTGAACTTGTCCAGGGTCTCGGTGAGAAGCAGCGGCTGGCGGACGATGGACTGGTAGACCGGCCGGCTGAACACCTCCAGGAAGGGCCTGCCATTAATGACGATGGTGCCTGTGCCCGGATACAAGCGGACCCTGGCCACCGCCCTCTTGCGCCGACCCGTCCCGTAGTAGTAGTGCTGCCCCTCAACGACCTGCTCTTCAACCACTTTCCTTCGTCCTCCTAACTGGAAGCTGCCTCGCCGGGCGCCTCTTGCCCCCTCTGACTGCCCTTCACCTGGGCCTCGTGGGGATGCTCCGGCCCGGCGTAGACCTTGAGGTTGCGCAGTAGCTTCCGCCCCAGACGATTGTGGGGGAGCATGCCCCGCACCGCCGTCTCGATGACCCGCGTGGGCCTGGTGGCCATCAGCTCGCCCAGGGTGACCCTCTTCAGCCCGCCGGGATAGCCAGAGTGGCGATAGTAGACCTTATCGCGCAGCTTCTTGCCGCTGACCCGCACACGCGCGGCGTTGACCACGATGACGTAGTCGCCCATCTCCAGATGAGGCGAATAGGTGGGCTTGTGCTTGCCCCGCAGAAGGCGGGCTATGCGCGCAGCCAAACGCCCCAGGGTCTGGTCGGCCGCATCTATCACCAGCCAGTCGCGGGTGATGTCGCCGCCCTTCAGACTAAAGGTCCGCATCCTCTTCGTGGCCACTTCCGCCCAAACCCTCATACTCTACAGCCATTAGACAAAGCCCCCGCGGCGGCGCCGCCAGAGTGGCTGCCCCTCTCCGGGCCGACGCCAGCAGGCAGCGGAAGTCCTGCACCGTCTGCTTGCCCAGGCCCACCTGCACCAGCGCCCCCACCGTCCGCCGCACCTGCTGCGGCAGGAAGGAGTTGGCTTCGATGTCGAACATCACCCAGGAACGGCGGCCATTCACCTGAGCCCTGTACACCGTTCGCACAGTCCTACCGGGGGCGGACGGTGCAGCGAAGGCGGCGAGATCGTGCTCGCCCACAAGGTGCTGGGCTGCTCCCTGCATCGCCTCTACGTCCAGGGGCTGGACAATATGCCAGCAGTAGCCCCTGAGAAGGGCTGGCCGCTGCCGCCCGTTATAGATGAGATAGCGATACCAGCGCCTCTTGGCCTGGCGGCGCACCTGAAAGCTCAGCGGCACCTGACGGGCCGAGCGCACGGCGATGTCCTGAGGAAGATGGGCGTTCAACGCCTGCACAAACACCTCCGCCTCGTAGGGCGCCCGCGTCCGAAAGGAAGCTACCTGCCCCTTGGCGTGGACACCGGCGTCGGTGCGACCGGCCAGCGCCAGCCTCGTTCGTTCGCCTGTCAGCTTGTTCAGGGCTTTCTCCAGCTCCCCCTGGATGGTGGAGGCATTCTTCTGATACTGGGAGCCAGCATAGGCCGTCCCGTCATACTCCACCACCAGGGCAATTCTCCGAAAGCGCTTTTCCTCCTCGCCCTGCTCGGCCACCACGATGACAACCCGCCACCCGCCCGCCGGCCGGCAGGCTTCCTACTCCTCCTCCACCACCAGCTCCAGCTGGGCCATGCGGGCGCCATCGCCGTGACGCGGCCCCAGCTTGATGATGCGAATATAGCCGCCGGGCCGACTGGCATAGCGAGGCCCGAGGTCGTCGAAGATCTTCTTCACCACGTCCTTGTCGCTGACGATGCGCAGAGCCCGTCGGCGGGCGTGAAGGGTTCCATGCCTGCCCAGGGTGATCACCTTCTCGGCGATGCTCCGCACCTCCTTGGCCTTGGCCTCGGTGGTGACGATCTTCCCGTGGCGTAGAAGATCGGTCACCTGGTTGCGAAACATGGCCAGACGATGGCTTGTGGAGCGACTCAGCCTGCGTCCGGCAATACGGTGCGCCATGTCGGCCTAGCCCTCGCCCTCCTCGCCGACCTTTTCCTTCAGCTTTAGGAGCCTGCGCTGCCACTCGGCCATCTCTTCGCCCTCTTCTCCTTCAGCGACAGGCGCTGGCTCTTCCGCCCTGGCCTCGGCCTCCTCCCCCTCAGCCGGTGCGGCCACCGCCTCCTCAGCAGGCGGCGGCGCCTCCTCCTCAGCGACCGCCGCAGGCTCTTCCCCACCGGCGACCGGCTCCGCCGCCACCGCCGCTGCCTCCTCGCCGCGGCCGACCACTGCTGGCAGCTCTTCCTCCTCGATGACCGAGGGGACCTCGACCGCCAGCTCTTCCTCCACCGTCTCGGCGGGCAGGAAGTCCAGTTCCCGCAGGCGCGTCTTGAGCTCCTCGTAGGACTTGCGGCCGAAGTTGCGTAGGGCGAGAAGCTCGTCCTCGCTCTTCTCCAAGACCTGACCCACCGTCATCAGGCCGCTGCGCTTGAGGCAGTTGTAGGCCCGCACCGACAGGCTGAGGTCCTCAATGGCCGTGTTGTAGCGGTCGGGCGTGAGGACGGTGCCCGCCCCCAGGCCGCGTTCCACCACCGGCGGCGCCGGCTTACCCAACTGACTGAACAGGGAAAGCTGCTCCAAAAGGATATCAGCGCTCTGGCTTATGGCCTCCACGCCAGCGATGGTGCCGTCGGTCCACACCTCCAGTACTAGGCGGTCATAGGTGCTGATCTGGCCCACGCGGGTGCGCTCCACCTTATAGTTCACCTTACGCACGGGCGTGAAGACGGCGTCCACGGGGATTACCCCAATGGGCAGACCATCGCTCTCCCCCGCCGGGACGTAGCCGTGGCCCTGCTCCACGGTGAACTCCACCCTCAGCTCCCCCTCCATCGAATCCAGCGTGGCCAGGTGCAGCTCAGGGTTGAGGATCTCATAGTCCGGGGGAGCTTGGATGTCGGCCGCCGTTATTCCCCCTTCGCGACCGCTCACCTCCAGCAAGAGCGTGCCCGGTCGGTCGGACAGAGCGCGCAGGCGCAGCTCCCTCACGTTCAGGAGGAACTCGATCGTGTCCTCCTTCATATGAGGGATGGTGGAGAACTCGTGCTGCACGCCGTCGATGCGCACGGAGGTGACAGCAGCGCCCGGCAGGGAGCTGAGAAGAACCCTCCTCAAGGCGTTGCCCATGGTAGTGCCGAAGCCCTGCTCCAGAGGCTCGGCGGTGATGCGCACGTAATTGTCGTCGCTCTCCACAATCTCAACCTGGGGAACGACCAGCTGGGTCACCGAGACCCACCTCCTCACTCTGGCAACAAGTGGTTGCTAACGAGAGTAGTACTCAATAACAGTAGCCGGGTCGAATTTGGCGCCAATATCTTCCATGGTCGGTGGCGATAGCACCCGCCCCGTCATCTGCTCGCTGTCCAGGCTCAGCCAGGAGGGGAGGGAGCGGTCAGCCACCTGCTCCCTCACTACCTGGAAGATCTCGCTCTTCGCCCCCCTCGCCGTCCAACCGATGACATCGTTCACTTTGATGACATGAGAGGGTATATCGGCCTTGCGGCCGTTTATGCTGATGTGGCCATGGCGCACCAACTGGCGAGCCTGGTTGCGCGAATCGGCGAAGCCGAGGCGATAGACGACATTGTCCAGGCGCATCTCCAGGATACGCAGCAGGTTCTCGCCGGTGATACCCTTGCGCCGCACCGCCTCCCTGTAGTAGCGGCGGAACTGGCGCTCCAGCAGGCCATAGGCGGAGCGCGCCTTCTGCTTCTCCCGCAGCTGAAGGCCGCGGTCGGACACCTTGCGGCGGCGCATGGAGCGCCGCCCGGGAGCGTAGGGACGGCGCTCAAAGGGACAGCGAGGGGAGTAGCACTTCTCCCCTTTGAGATAGAGCTTTTCGGCCAAGCGCCGACATATCCGACAAGCAGGTCCTCTATAGCGTGCCACTAGCTCTCCTTCACTACCTGGGAGAGAAACATCCCCAGCCTACACCCGCCGTCGTTTGGGTGGGCGACAACCGTTGTGGGGAATAGGCGTTACGTCGCGGATGCTCATCACTTGGATGCCCGCCCCCTGGAGGGAGCGAATGGCCGCCTCGCGACCGCTACCCGGGCCCCTCACATAGACCTCCACCTGGCGCAGGCCGTGCTCCATCCCCCGCTTAGCCGCCCTATCGGCCGCTACCTGGGCGGCGTAGGGAGTGCTCTTGCGGGAGCCCTTGAAACCGGCCGTGCCCGCGCTGGCCCAGGCGATGACGTTGCCGTTAGGGTCGGTGAGGGTAATGATGGTGTTGTTGAAGGTGGATTGAATGTAAGCGCGGCCGATGGGAACGTTCTTGCGCTCCCGCCGTCGTGTCCGGCCTCGCCCTTTTCTCTCAGCCATAACCCTCCTCGCTGGCCGTCCTACTTCTTGGTCATCGCCCGCCGCTTGCCAGCCACCGTCTTGCGCGGGCCTCGCTTACAACGAGCATTCGTGCGGGTGCGCTGGCCACGCGCGGGCAGGCCACGGCGATGTCGCACCCCCCGATAGCAGTTGATCTCGATGAGGCGCTGGACGTTCTGCCGCACCCCCTTGCGCAGCTCGCCCTCCACCGTGTAGTTGCGATCGATAAACTCACGGATGCGGCTGATCTCGTCGTCAGTTAGGTCCCGCACCTTGGTGGCGGGCTCCACTCGTGCACTGTCGCAAATGTTGTGGGCCAGAGTGGACCCTATGCCGTAGATGTAGCGCAGCGACACGTCCACCCGCTTGTCCCTGGGAATATCCACGCCAGCGATACGCGCCATAATGCCTCCTCTACCCTTGGCGCTGCTTGTGCCGCGGGTTTTCACAGATCACTCTCACTACACCCTTGCGACGGACGATCTTGCACTTATCGCACCGTCGCTTGACCGAAGCCCGTACCTTCATCGTCAGTCCTGCTGCCACCGAAAGGTCTAGCGGAGCCGATAAGTAATCCTACCACGAGTGAGGTCGTATGGCGACAGTTCCACCAGCACTCGATCCCCGGGCAGAATGCGGATGAAGTGCACCCGGATCTTGCCAGAGGCGTGGGCAAGAACCAGGTGCCCATTAGGCAGCTCTACCCGAAACACAGCATTGGGCAATGCTTCTTTGACTACGCCTTCGACCTCTATAGCCTCTTTCTTAGGCATAAACGGCCCGCGGACCAATCACCCCCAGATAGTTTACCAGCATCCTCAGGGAAGCGTCAGCACCTGCGCCTCGCCTTCGGTGATCACTATCGTGTGCTCAAAGTGAGCGGCAAGGCTACCATCGGCCGTGCGCACCGTCCAGCCATCGGAATCCTTCTTGGTTTGCCAATCGCCAGCGGTCACCATCGGCTCCAAGGCCAGGGTCATGCCCTTCTGGAGCAGCGGCCCCCGGTCGGGCGGGCCGAAGTTCGGCACCTGAGGGTCCTCGTGCATACTGCGACCGACACCATGACCCACATACTCCCGCACAACAGAGAAGCCGTTCCCTTCGGCGTGACTCTGAATAGC
The DNA here is from genome assembly GCA_034431045.1 of Dehalococcoidia bacterium. GTDB lineage: Bacteria > Chloroflexota > Dehalococcoidia > SM23-28-2 > SM23-28-2 > SM23-28-2. The sequence continues at coordinate 5,714 of DAOUDQ010000267.1, forward strand.
CGCTGAGACCCGCCCCAGGCGAGCGCCGCCCTTCGCTGCCTTGATGCCCTGCCAGAGGGCCTCCTCCGTTACCCGCACAAGGCGCTCGGCCACAGGGCTTATTCTCCCTACGCCCACGGTGATGGCGGCATCGCCCACGAAACCCTTGTAGGTGGCTCCCAGGTCGATGCTCACAATGTCCCCCTCCTGAAGGACGCGCCTATCGGGTATGCCATGCACCACCTCGTCGTTCACGGAGACACAAACGCGCGCTGGATAGCCCCGATAGTGCAGGAAGGTAGGAACCACCTTTCTCTTGGCGAACTCCCGCCGCACAGTGTCGTCCAGCTTCTTGAGCATCAGCCCCGGCCGAATCTCCTGCCGCAGGATAGCCAAAACCTCGGCCACAGCCCGGCCCGCCTGGCGCATCAGGGCTATCTCCTCGAGCCCCTTCAGTTCGATAGGCATAGATTCTCGTGGGCTCCCCCCTAGGGATCCTCCATAGCCGCCAGCAGATCCTCAGCGACCTCCTCAACTGCCTTGCCGCCGTCTACCTCCACCAGCTTGCCCCTGTCCTGGTAGTAGTCGATAAGGGGCGCCGTCTGCTGGAAGTAGACCCCCAGACGCCTTCGCACCGTCTCCGGCCTGTCGTCCTCTCGCTGGTACAGGTCGCCACCACACTGGTCGCAACGACCGGCCTGGCGCGGCGGCTGGAAGCGCTGGTGATAAACGCTGCCGCACTGACGACAGTTCCAGCGGCCGGAGAGACGGCTCAATAGCTCGTTCTCCGGCACCTGGATGTAGAGAATCTTGTCGATGGCCCTGCCCTCCTGAGCCAGGGCCTCATCCAGAGCGGTCGCCTGCTCCAGCGTGCGGGGGAAGCCATCCAAGAGGCACCCGCGAGCACAATCGCCCTGGGACAGGCGCTCTAGCAGCATGGCAATAGCCAAACGATCGGGCACCAGCTGGCCCCGATCGTAGTAGGGTTTGGCCTGCTTCCCCAGCTCCGTCTCCTGTCTAATAGCCTCCCTGAACAGTTCCCCTGTTGTGATATGCACCAAACCCGTCTTTTCGGCCAGAATTGCTGCCTGGGTTCCCTTGCCAGCCCCGGGCGCGCCAAAGAGGATAACGTACAAGGGCCTTCGTCCACCCCTAGCGGATGAAGCCCTCGTACTGACGCATCAGCAACTGGGCCTCCAACTGGCGCATGGTGTCCAGCACCACGCCGACCACGATGATCAAGCCGGCGCTGGTGATGCCCAGGGATAATCCTCCGCGGCCTAAGTTAAGGGATTGCTCCCCCGTGATGGCTGAAGCAACGTAGGGTATCACCGCAACAAAGCCAAGGAAGAGAGCACCAGCCCAGGTGATGCGAATGAGCACCCGCGTAATGTACTCCGCCGTAGGGCGCCCCGGCCGGATTCCGGGAATGAATCCCCCCTGCCGCTGCAGGTTCTCCGCCAGGTTCTGCTGCTGGAAGATAACCATCGTGTAAAAGAAGGCAAAGATCACTACCAGCAGGAACAGGAAGACCCAATAGCCCCAGTTTGAGGGGTCGAAGACCCCCTGGACCTTGCCCGCTGCGTCGGCCATCCAGCCGGTCTGGCCCTCCTTCAACATGCTGGCCATGTAAGCCGGGAAGATGACGATAGAAAAGGCGAAGATGAGGGGGATCATCCCCGCCGAGTTCACCCGCAGGGGGATGTGGGTCTGACCCGACTGGCGGTACATCCGCCCGCCCCGGAACAGGCTGCGGGAATACTGAACCGGGATGCGCCTCTGGGCTTCCTGGAAGAAGACGATGATAGCGAGGATGGCGACGATGAACAGAACCAGCATCACAACGCCCGTCATAGCGGTCGAGGTGTAAACCTCGGTCCAGATCATCCGCGGTATGTTGGCGACGATGCCGGCGAAGATGAGCACCGATATGCCATTGCCGATCCCTTTCTCGGTGATGAGCTCGCCCATCCAGACCAGGAACATAGTGCCGGCGGTCAGGGTGGTAATCATGGAGAGGGTGGGCAGCAGAGCATCGCCGGTAAGGCCTACCTTTGTAGCTCCCCCGAAACCGCCCAGGTTGTTGATAAGAACAAGCTGCCCGTAGCCCTGGACAATGCACATCGGTATTGTCAGCCAGTGGGTGTAGATCTGGATCTGGCGCCGGCCCTGCTCCCCCTCCTTGGTCAAAGCCTGAAGTTGGGGCACTATGGGGACGAGTAGCTGCATGACGATGGAGGACGTCACGTAGGGGTAGACCCCCAGGGCAGCGACACTCATGTTCCGCAGGGCACCCCCGCTGAAGATGTTGAGAAAGCCAAGGATAGCATTCCCCTCGAAAATGTCCGACAAGGCATCCCTGTCGATGCCTGGAAGCGGCAAGTTGGCCACAAACCGGAACACCACCAGCAGGGCCAGAGTGAATACGATCTTCTGCCGGACATCCCCCTGCTGGAAGGCGTCGATGACGGCCTGGAGAAGACGCGGCCTAGCGACGGTGGGCGCTCGTACCATGAGCTACCTCCTCGACGCTTCCTCCGGCCGCCTCGATCTTCCCCTTGGCCACCGCCGAGAACCTATGGGCCCGTACTGTCAGGGCCTTGGTTATCTCGCCGTCGCCTAGAACCTTCACCGGCTGCCTCAAAGTCTTGATGATGCCCACCTCGCGCAAGAGCTGGGGTGTTACCTCTGTGCCCGCCTCGAAGCGCTCCAGCTGCCTCACGTTCACCGGCGCATACTCCACCCGGAAGATGTTGGTGAAGCCCCGCCGCCGGGGCAGACGCTTGATGAGGGGCGTCTGGCCGCCCTCGAAGCCTAAGCGAATCCCGCTGCCGGAACGCGCCTTCTGGCCCTTCGAGCCGCGCCCCGAATAGCTACCGTGGCCGCTGGCATCGCCGCGGCCGACTCGCTTTCGCTTGTGACGAGCACCCTTAGGGGGCCTTAGCTCGTGGGCTTGCATCCCTATTCACCCACCTCCTCCACCTCTACCAAATGGCGCACCTTAAGTATCATACCACGCACAACTGGCGAATCGCTATGTTGCACCGCCTGGCCCAAGCGCCGCAGCCCCAGGGCGCGGATAGTCCGCCGCTGCTTTGGCGAGTAGCCGATGGCGCTCTTCCTCCAGGTGATCCTGAGCTTGGCCATCGCTCCCTACGTCTCGACGACAGCCAGGGCACGACGGCTGGCCACCGCCGCCTCGACGTCCCTCATCTGAGAAAGACCGAGCATGGTGGCCTTGACCACGTTGACCGCGTTGGCGTTGCCCAGGGACTTGGCCACCACGTCCTTAATCCCCGCCATCTGCAAGACCGCCCTCACACCCCCGCCAGCGATAAGGCCGGTGCCTGGCGGCGCCGGCTTCATAAGCACGTTGGCAGCACCAAAGCGCACCCGCACCTCGTGGGGAATGGTTGTGCCCTTCATGGGAACCTTTATCAGGTTCTTGCGTGCTACGGTGGTGGCCTTACGGATGGCTTCCGGCACCTCCTTGGCCTTGCCTATGGCCGCCCCTACGTGGCCCTCGC
>DAOUDQ010000268.1:0-16407 GCA_034431045.1 Dehalococcoidia bacterium
ATTCGCCGCCTGTCGCCGACCACCAGCGTGGAGGTGCTCGTGCCCGATTTCCAGGGCTCGCAACAGGCCCTAGCCACGCTCATAGCGGCGCGGCCGGATATCCTCAACCATAACCTGGAGACGGTACGCCGTCTTTATGCGCGGGTGCGCCCCAATGCCGTCTACGAGCGCTCGCTGAAACTTTTGGCCTGGGCCAAGGCCCTCGATCCCACCATCCCCACCAAGAGCGGCCTGATGGTGGGCCTGGGGGAGACTGGCGAAGAACTGCTGCAGGCTATGGCTGACCTAGTGGCGATTAGCTGCGACATACTGAGCATCGGCCAGTACTTGCAGCCCTCGCCCAGGCAACTGCCCGTGGCCCGCTACTACCAGCCCCAGGAGTTTCGGGAGCTGGCCGAGGAGGGCCAGCGCCTGGGATTCCGTCACGTCGAGGCAGGGCCGCTGGTGCGCAGCTCGTATCATGCGGAAAGCCAAATCCAGAAAATTTGTTGCCCTTGACCAAAGGCGGCCCCTGGGGTAGACTGTGACAGGATTCACTTTCGATGAGGAACGTCGACAGGCCCCGCAGAGCAGAAGCAAAGAAGGCGAGAGAGCCTCGGGTGCCGATCAAGGAGCGCCAGATCGGGCGCGAGGAGGCTGCCAAGAGTGGCCATCGCCAGGATGAGCGGGGTTTTCTTTTTGAGGATCCCTACTGGGACGACGCCTTCTGCTCTTACTACGACCCTACCCTGGGTACCTGTTGTCGCAGATAGCCAAAACGCGGTATCACCATAGCGGTTGTCAGCTGAGGAGGGCCGAATGGTAGCGATAGCATCCTACGGAGGTTATATACCCATATTCCGGTTGGCACGCCAGGAGATGAGCCAGGCTTGGGGCATTCCCGGCGTGCCCGGCGAGCGCTCGGTGGCCAACGCCGACGAGGATAGCATCACCATGGGCGTCGCTGCTGCCTTTGAGTGCTTGGCAGGCATCGACCCGGCCAGTATCGATGGTGTCTACTTCGCCAGCACCACTCCGCCCTACACTGAGAAGCAGGGCGCTCCGGTCGTGGCTGGAGCCCTGGACCTGCGCCAGGACATCTTCACCGCCGATTTCACTGATTCTCTCCGCTCGGCCACCGTTGCCATAAGGGCGGCCCACGACGCCATCGAGAGCGGCTCGGCTAAGAGCGTGCTGGTGGTGGCGGCGGACAATCGTCCGGCCGAGCCGGAGACGATGTGGGAGCAGCTCCTGGGCGATGGCGCCGCTGCCTTCCTTCTATCCAAGGAAGGCCCGGCCACTGTGCGTGGCTTCCACTCCGTCACCAGCGAGGTTATCGGCCCCTGGCGGCGCTCCGCCGACCGCTACGTTCGCGCCTTTGAGCCCAGGATGGAGACCCGGTACGGCTACATGGCTAGCATGGTGGCCGCGGCGAAGGCGGTGGCGGAGAAGGAGGGCCTTGGCCCTAAGGACATAAGCAAGGGGGTCTTTTCCGCTGGCGATCCCCGCGCCCACGGCGCCCTGGGCCGCCAGCTAGGCCTGGAGATGCCCCAGCTCCAGGACACGGGTTTCTTGTTGCTGGGCAACACCGGCACGCCCCAGGTGTTGATGATGCTGGCGGCAGCCCTGGACACGGCCAAGGCCGGCGACAAGCTCCTGGTGGCCAACTACGGTGACGGCGCTGATGCCTTCCTGGTGGAGGTCAGCGACGGCTTCCCCGCCGTCCCCGGCAAGAGGCTGCTGCAGACCTACCTCATGACCAAGCGGATGCTTCCCAGCTACAACGCCTACGCGTCCTTCCGCAAGCTCATGGACAGGGATAGGTATGTTCCCAAGTCTTCGCCTGTTACCTACTGGCGGGACACCAAGATGGAGCTGGCCCTCTATGGCGCCCGCTGCCGCAAGTGCGGCGTGGTGCAGTACCCGCCGCCGCGGGTTTGTGTACAGTGCGGCACCAAGGACGAGCTGGAGGACGTGAAGCTGGCCCGCAAGGGTACAGTGTTCACCTTTACCCTAGACCATCTGGTGGGTGGCGAGTACCTCAACACGCCCGTCCCCAGGGTTATCGCTGACTTGGAGGGAGGGGGCCGCACCTTCCTGCAGATGACCGACTGCGACCCCAAGGAGGTCAGCATCGGCATGCCGGTGGAGCTGACCTTGCGCTGCCTCCACGAGGGGGCGGGATTCCACAACTACTACTGGAAGTGCCAACCCGTGAGGGGAGGCTGAGCCTCTTCGCTGACGCTGCGGCGGAAAGGAGGAGACATGCCAGGGATTAAGGACCGAGTGGCTATCGTCGGCGTTGGTTGCACCAAATTCGGCGAGATCTGGGAGAAGGATCAGGAGGACCTGCTAGTAGAGGCGGTCTACGAGGCTCTGGACGACGCTGGCATCACCCCCCAGGACATCGAGGCGGCCTGGGTGGGGGTGATGTACAGCTTCACCGGGATGTCGGGGGGTACCTTTGCCGAGCCCATGAAGCTCTTCGGCAGGCCGGTCACCCGTGTAGAGAACTTCTGCGCCTCGGGCATGGATGCCTTCCGCAATGCCTGCTACGCAGTGGCCGCGGGCGTATACGACGTCGTCGTCGCCTGTGGCGTGGAGAAGCTGATGGACCAGGGGGCCAGCGGCATCCCCATCGAGGGGGTTCACCCGGTGATGGGCGGGGTCAGTGCGCCGGGCATGTTCGCTCTGGCTGCCTCCCGCGCCTTCCACGAGTGGGGCTGGACGAAGGAGGACCTGGCGCGAGTGGCCGTCAAGAACCACAAGAATGGCGTTGCCCACCCCAAGGCCCACTTCCGGCGGGCAATCACCATAGAAGATGCCCTCAAAGCCCCGATGATCGCCTGGCCTCTAGGCCGCTTCGACTGCTGTGCTGTCTCCGACGGGGCGGCAGCCCTGATCATCACCCGGCCAGAGATTGCTAAGGACATGAAGCACAAGGATGACTATTCGGTGGTCAAGGCCAACGCCCTGGCTGTTGATTCCATGGCCCCCATGTACAGGCCGGGCTACGACTGGCTGGGCTTTCCGGCCACCAAGAAGGCGGCTGCCATGGCCTACGAGGAGGCGGGCGTCAAGGACCCCGTCAAGGAGATCAGCTTCGCCGAGGTGCATGACTGCTTCACCAGCACCGAGCTGTTCAACATGGGCGACCTAGGCTTCGTCGACCCGCCCAAGGCCGGAGAGGCTGTCCGAGACGGCCTGACGGAGGTGGAAGGGGACATCCCCGTCAACCCCAGCGGCGGCCTCAAGTGCTTCGGCCACCCCATCGGCGCCACCGGCTGCCGCATGCTGTATGAGGTGACCAAGCAGCTCCAGGGGCGGGCCGACGGCATGCAGGTGAAGGACCCTCGCCTGGGCATGGCCCACAACCTTGGTGGGCCGGCCTCCGTCTGCTCGGTGACTATCCTGGGCCGGCGCGACTAGCGACGAAGAGAACGCTCTACCCTAGCTATCCGTTTTCAGGGTTCCCGGCACCAGCCGGGGACCCTGTTTCGTTGCATCTGGCCGCCGACCGTAGGCTTGACGCTCTCAGCGGGGGCCAATAGAATCGGGGCGCTATAGCTGCTCGGCATAAAGGGACCGGAATCTCTTCTGCACTGCTAGCCACTGGAGGAAGAATCGATGAAGGTGGAAACCGCTCTGCCGATAGGCGATCTGAGCCAGGTGGCGGCCGCCGCCAGGGAGGCCGAGGAGCTGGGGTACGACGGTGTCCTCTCCTTCGAGGTTGGCCACGATCCCTTCCTGCCCCTGGCCATTGCCGCCGAGCACACCCAGCGGGTCACCCTTGGCTCGGCGGTGGCCATCGCCTTCCCGCGCAGCCCGATGGCGGTGGCTCAGATGGCCTGGGACATCCAGGCCCTATCGCAGGGGCGTCTCCTCCTGGGCCTGGGCACCCAGGTGAAGGGCCACAACGAGCGGCGCTACAGCACCCCCTGGCCCTCGCCGGCCGGGCCCCGCCTGCGGGAGTACATCCTGGTGCTGAGGGCCATCTGGGACTCCTGGCAGAACAAGAGCCGCCCCAACTTCCGCGGCAAGCACTACACCTACACCCTCATGACCCCCTTCTTCGATCCCGGGCCAATCGAGCACCCTCACGTCCCCATCCACATCTCGGCAGTCAATCCCTACATGTGCCGCCTGGCGGGCGAGCTCTGTGAAGGCGTTCGGCTCCACGGCTTCTGCACGCCCAAGTACCTGCGCGAGGTGGTGCTCCCGAACATAGAGGCGGGGGCCAGAAAGGCCGGCCGCTCCCTGAAGGATATCGACATTTCCGGCGGCGGCTTCATCATCACCGGCCACAGAGAGGAGGACATCGAGAGGCAGAAGCAGGCCATCCGCGCTCAGATCGCCTTCTACGGCTCCACCCGCACCTACAAGGGCGTGCTGGACATCCACGGCTGGGGTGAGACCTGCCTCAGGCTGCATCGCCTGGCTGCCGAGGGCAGGTGGGTCGAGATGGGCCGGCAGATCAGCGACGAGATGCTGGACCAGTTCGCCGTCATTGGCACCTATGACGAGATCGCGGCCAGGATCAGGCAACGCTGGGGCGGCATAGTGAATCGCATCGCCTTCGCCATCCCCATGCGTGACCAGGGAGATAAGGAGCGCGTGAGGGGGCTAATCCGCGAGCTTCAGGCGGTCTAGGCGCCAGCCGCCCTCACCTGGCGGGAGCCTCGAACGGAGGTTGAGATGATCTTGGTAGCAGGTGGCACCGGATTCGTGGGCGGTGGCATCGTGCGCGAGCTGGCCCGCCGCGGCAAGCCACTCGCCGTCCTGACGCGCAACGCCGCCAAGGCGGCCACTCGCTTCCCCTATATCGACGTCGAGTACCGCGAGGGGGATGTGAGAGACCCGGCGAGCTTGGCCACCGCCATTCAGGGGGCGGAGGTGGTCATCGGCTGCGTCCAGTTCCCCAATTCGCCCATCGAGAACCGGCGCCGGGGCTATACCTTCGAGGAGATCGATGCCGCCGGCACCGAGCGCCTGGTGGAGGCGGCCAGGGCGGCGGGCGTCCAGCGCTACATCTACCTGAGCGGTGCCGGCGCCGCCGCCGATGCCAAATACCACTGGTCTCGGGCCAAGTGGCGGGCGGAGACGGCCGTCAGGGATAGCGCCATCACCTACGTTATCTTTCGGCCGTCCTGGGTCTACGGGCCGGAGGACCAAAGTCTCAACCGTTTCCTGACGATGAGCCGCTTTCTCCCCTTTGTACCCATCATCGGCGACGGCAGCAGGCAGCGGCTTCAGCCAGTGTTCATCGACGACCTGGGCTGGGCCGTAGCAGAGGCGGTGGACAACCGGGCGGCAGACAACAAGGTGTTCGAGATAGGCGGCCCAGAGGTGCTGACCATGAAGGAAATCATCCGCACAGCCCTGGAGGTGACAGATAGACGGCGCTTTCTCCTGCCCGTCCCCAAGGTGCTGATGAAGGCCCAGGCCGCCCTGCTGCAGTTCCTGCCGGGGCCGCCGCTCACGCCCGATGCTATCGACTTCATAACCATGGATGCCCTGGCGGATAGCTCGGAGCTAGTGAAGGCCCTCGGCCTGGAGTTCACGCCCTTCAGAGAAGGGCTGGCTACCTACCTGGTGCTCTAGGGCGGGCCGGACTGGGAACCATTTTGGGGGGATTTTCGCCCAACGCCAGTGGTGGTAAGATTGTGCTCGGCGGAACAATCGAATCGCCGCCAAGGCGTCGTGGCCGGCGATGCCAGGCGGTGATCTGCCCAAGGTAGGAATTGTTATTGCGAGTCTCAGAGAGGAGGCGAACATGGCTGAGGTTCGATTCGACGGAAGGGTGGCCATCGTCACCGGCTCTGGCGGCGGTCTAGGGCGGAGTCACGCCCTTCTGCTAGCGTCCCGCGGCGCCAAGGTGGTGGTCAATGACCTGGGAGGCACGGTCGATGGCACCGGTGCCGGTAGCGCTCTGGCGGACAAGGTTGTGGAGGAGATCCGCTCTGCCGGAGGGGAGGCGGTGCCGAACTACGACGGTGTGGACACCTGGGAAGGCGGCCAGGCCATCGTAAAGACCGCCCTGGACGCCTTCGGAAAGGTGGACATCCTTATCAACAATGCCGGCATCCTCCGCGATAAGTCCTTCATGAAGATGGAGGAGGTCGACTTTGACAAGGTGATGGCGGTGCACGTGAAGGGTGCCTTCAACGTGACCAAGGCGGCTTTCCCTGTCATGAGGGAGAACAACTACGGCCGCATCGTCATGACCACCTCGGCCGCCGGGCTGTACGGAAACTTTGGCCAGACCAACTACAGCGCCGCCAAGATGGCTCTGGTGGGGATGATGAACACCCTCAAGCTGGAAGGCGCCCGATACAACATCCTGTGCAACACCATTGCTCCCATAGCCGGTACGCGAATGACGGCCACGGTCATGCCGCCGGACATGGTGGAGAAGCTAAAGCCGGACTACGTATCGCCCATCGTGGTCTACCTCTGCTCCGAGGACTGCACCGACAGCGGCGCCGTCTTCGTGGCGGGAGCCGGCTACTTCTCGCGGGCTACCGTGGTAGAGGGGCCGGGTATTGCCCTGGACGCCACTAAGGGCATCACCATCGAGGACATCCGCGACCGGCTGGCGGACATCAAGAAGCTGGAAGGGGCGCAGCCCTTCGGCCAGGCCAACGAAGAGATCTCCCGCCTCATGGCCGCCCTGCGCTAGCGAGCCGCTGGCAATGAGGTCTGGCAGCGCTCAGGGGGCGCGGCCTTTAGCCATTCAGCTTGGCAGCGCTATGGTAATGGTAGAGGTGCCTGGGCCTTGTGGACCTGATTCCGATGTGCTAGCGGAGCCAGCGTAGCTCAGAGGCAGAGCAGCGGTTTCGTGGCTGGAGGCCGCTGCTCGCTATTTGGCTGGCCGCAACGTTGTGGAGAAGGGTGTATGCCATGGATCTGGGGCTAGCAAGCAAGACCGTCATCGTCACCGGCGGCGCGTCCAACATTGGCCGAGCTATCGCCTTAAGCTTCGCCCGCGAGGGGTCTAATGTGGTCATCGCTGATATCGACGAGGGCCAGGCCCAGAAGGTGGCGTCTGAGGCCAACACACTAGGGGGCGGAGGCAGGACTATCGTTATCAGAGCCGATGTGACCGATCACCAGGAGGTCGAGGCCATGCTAGGCCGAGCCAGCGATGAGTTCGGCCGCATCGACGTCTTGGTCAACAATGTGGGCTGGGGCGTCGAACGTCTCTTCTTGGACCAGCCGCGGGCCGAGTGGGAAAAGGTGGTCAACGTCAACCTGTGGAGCGTGATCAACTGCATGCGGGCTGTCCTGCCCCAAATGGTAGAGAATGGCTACGGCCGCATCGTCAGCATCAGCTCCGAGGCTGGACGCATGGGGGAGTACCGCGAGGCGGTGTATTCGGCCTGCAAAGCGGGGATCATAGGCCTCACAAAGTCGTTGGCCCGCGAGGTGGGTCGCTACGGGATTACCCTCAATGTGGTCTGCCCCGCCCTCACCGTACCCCGCAGTGAGGAGGAGATAAGCGCGCACAGTATATGGAAGGCTGGTCTCCAAGTGTTCACAGCCGAGGCTCAGGAGAAGGCCAAGCAACGGTATCCTCTGCGTCGCCTGGGAACGGCGGAGGACGCGGCCAACGCTGTCGTCTTCCTGGCCTCCGACGCCGCCAGCTTCATCACCGGCCAGACCCTCAGCGTTAGCGGTGGTTACACAATGATGTAGTGCTAGGGCCCTCTGCTGGCGGCAACAGGCTTCGGGATTTTCGCCGCCCGGCTGGAAGGTGCTAAGATAGCGATGGATGGGTCCGGACTCTGGGGAACGGATCCTGTCATTGGGGCCAGCGTAGCTCAGAGGCAGAGCAGCGGTTTCGTAAACCGCGTGTCGGGAGTTCGAATCTCCCCGCTGGCTCCAGGTTTTGTATCCGCGAGCTACCTACAAGCGCGGTAACTCCAGAAATGCCGTGGGCCAGCGCGCTGATCTTTTGCTGAGTGAGCTAGCGAGCAATAGCGGCCTACGGCCATTTTCTCGGCTGGAATACAGAAGGCCCCGGCTATGTTGCCCGGGGCCTCTCCCTCTCTCGACAGCCGCTCCTCAGTCCATACCTGGCGCTTGCCCGCTAGGGGCGATTTGCGGCGCGATGTTGCTCTCGGCTTCTGCTGCTAGCGAGTCCCTGTCATCACGATGACCTTTGTAGTCCCCTCTGCCTCCGTGGCCGCCATCCAGGCGGCGGATTTCCGTTCGTCCTTGGTCCAGACCGCCACGCGAACCTTCATCCCCGCCTCATCCACATCAAAGGTGAGCTCCGTGGTCCAATCTTTAAAGTCGTCGTTGTAGAAGTTGAAGACGGTATCGGCCGAATCATCGGTCTCGAAGGTCCTGTAGCGCATATTCCCCTTGTACTTGTGCGGTTCGAGGGGCTCCTCACCGAGCAGCGCTATGGGGAAGGTACCACGGTTGCCGGTCTTGACGTCCTCGGCTTCTGGGTACTTAGCGATCTCCGGCGCTTCCTCCTCGCAGCCGACGGCGAGCAGAAGGAAGGCGGCAGCAACCAGCGCTACCAGCGCCAGGAGCCAGGTTCGGAGTCTCATGCGACACCTCCTGAAGATCATACCGCGGCCGGTCAGAGGGATTATACCCCCTGCCGCGACCGCCAACAACCGCCGCCCTGGCCGCTGCCCATCATCACCGTGGCCATTGGGGAGTAATAGCGGGCTAGGGCCATTCTCTCGGCTGGAAGATGAAAGGCTCCGGCCATGTTCTCCGGGGCCTCTCCGTCTCCCGAGGCCGCTCCTCACTATATGGCTGGCGCTTATCCGCCGGGAGCGGTTTGCGGCACCAGTTCCTCTTGGCCCCTCCTACTGGCCACTTCCCATGGCAACGACCACGGTAGTCGTTCCCTCCTCCTCGAAGGCCGCAATCCAAGCGGCAACATTCCCGTCGTCCTTGCTCCACACCGCTACCTCGCCCTCCTGGCCCAACTGCTCCATGCTGAAGGTCCATTCCTCTTTCCAGCCCTTGAACTCCTTCTTGTAGAAGTCGAGGACCTTCTCAGGGGAGTCGCTGGTCTCGTAGAGGGTGTATTGAACGCTAGCGAACTCCTCAGGCCCGATAGGAACGTCGCCGGTCAGGGGAATGGGAAAAGTCCCTGCTCCGGTGAACGTCCCGCTGAAAACCTCGCTGGCGCCAGGGTAGGTGGGAATGGACGGGAGTTCGCCCACTTCGCCTGTGGGCGTCTCCTCTGGCGTCTCCTCTGGCGTCTCCTCGGCGACCGCCGTAGGCGAGGCCGTTGGCGCCTCCTCTTCCTCCTCCTCCCCACAGCCGACGGCCAGGACGAGGAAGGCAGCGGCGATGAGAGCCGCCACGATAAGAACAAACCTCAGCGGGAACCTCATGGTGCACCTCCTGAAAGCGACAGCCCGTCAGATCGCAGGGATCATACCGCGCGGGGGGCCGATTGGCAATGGCTGTTTTCCCTTGCGGGCATGCAGGTTCGGAGAAGAGGATGTGAAGGGCAGGGCTTAGCCTGCCCTGGCCATGGCCTTGTTTTGCAGATAGGGGTGGATGAGGGCGGCCAGCTATGCCTGCCGGATGAGGCCGATCTCATCGGCCTCTCCAAAGCTGCGGCTAGAGCTGTGGGTGCTCGTGCATGGCCCTGAGGCGCTGCCAGCGCCGCTCGATCTCCGCCTCCAGGGCTTCCAGCTGGGGGCCATACCGGGGCTGCAGCAGGTGTCTGGTCTTGCCCATCAGGCCTAGCCAGTCGCGGACACCAACGCGATGACGCGCCCTGTCGGGGTCGTGGGTGAGCTTGGTGATGCCCTGCTCCACCTCATACAGGGGGAAGAAACGGCAGTTGACAGCGGCCTCCAGGACCTTCACGCCGACGCGTTCCTCGCTGCGCCAGTTGAGAGGGCAGGCAATGAGGACCTTGCCATAGACCAGCCCTTCCCTCTTGGCGTACCACTGGGCCTTGGCCCCCTTCCTTACCAGGTCATCGGGGAAGGCCTCCGTGCCGGTGAACACGTAGGGGATATGGCAGGCGGCTAGGATCTGGGGGGTGTCGCGGTGATGAAAGGCCTTGCCGGCCTGAGCCGGGCCGATGTGGCTGGTGGTGGTCATGTGGCCCAGGGGCGTGGAGTAGCTTAGCTGGCTGCCGGTGTTCATATAGCCCTGATTGTCGTACTCCAGGATGATCATCTTGTGGTTGCGGATGGCGGCGCCCAGGACAGCGCCCATGCCGATGTCCATGCCGCCGTCGCCGCTGACCATGACGAAGGTGATGTCTTCACCAGTTGGCAGCTCACCCCGGCGCTGGCGCTCCTGGAATATCTCGACCACGCCGGCCAGGGTAGCGGCTCCGTTCTGGAAAAGATTGTGAATATAGGTGACCCGATGGTTGCTGAAGGGGTAGCCGCTGGTGACGATCTCGGCGCAACCGGTGTGGAACAGAACGACGACATCCCCCTCGATACCCTTGAAGAACAGGTTGAGGGCGGGGAAGATACCACAGCCGGGGCAGGCGCCGTGACCGGGGGCGATACGCTTGGCCTGCGCGGCTAACTGCCAGCGCGCAATGGGCTTTACCCTGAGCTCTCCCGTCTCTTCGTTGTGAGCCACCTGCACCAGGCCGGGCGAGGTCTCCTCCTTGGTGAGGGGCGCTAGCACCTGCATCGGCGGCTTTTGGGGATCGCCAGGGGTGACGCCGTGGTAGTCGAAGCGCGTCTCGACCTGCCCTGTTTCGGCTGCTTTCAGGGCGAGGTTGAAGAACTCCTCGGCGTCCTCGGCGTAGAAGTCCTTGCCCCCCAAGCCGTAGATGCGGGTGAGGCAGAGGGTGCGATTCTGGCGGTCCTCCTGGAGGACTGCCTTCACCTCGTGGGACAGGGGGCCGCCCTGAGCACCATAGGAGTCGGCCCGCTCGCCGATAACCAGGGCCTTGATGCCCCTCAGGGCCTGTCTTACTTCCTGGGCCGGGAAGGGCCGCAGCACATTGAGACTGACGACGCCCACGCGCTGGCCCCGCTGGCGCAAGCGGTCGGCCACGTCCTTGGCCGTTTCGGCGGCCGAGTTGAGGAGGAGAACAGCCACCTCGGCGTCGTCCATTCTATAGAGCTCGAGGAAGGAGTAGCGCCGTCCGCTGATCCGGGCATACTCCTCGAAGACCTGGGGGATGACTTCGCGGGCAGCGTCCATGGCCAGCTTCAGTTGGTATTTGTTGTTGATCAGGTCGGGGTCGTTCATGTAGGCGCCGATGGTAATGGGGTGGCGAGGGTCCAAGGCGTGGGGAAACTCGGGCGGCCGCCCGATGAAATCCGCCACTGCCTCATCGTTCTCGAAGTACTGCACCCGTCGCTTCTGGTGACTGGTGAAGAAGCCATCGTAGGCCACGATGACCGGCAGGCGAACCCTGGGGTGCTCGCCGATACGCACGGCCATGATGTTCATGTCGTAGACGGCCTGGGGTTCGCGAGCCAGAAGGATAATCCAGCCGGCAGTTAGGACATAGTAGAGATCGGAGTGGTCGCAGCGGATGTCCAGGGGGCCGTTGACCGAGCGATTGACGAGCTGTAGGAGCATGGGAAAGCGGCTGCTCGACTGAACGGGGAGCTGCTCCAGGGAGTAGAGGAGGCCCTGGGAGGCGGTGGCGTTGAAGACGCGCCCACCGCCGCTGGCGGCGCCGTAGCAGAGGCCAGCGGCCCCATGCTCGCCGTCAGCGGGGATCATGCGGATCTCGTGCTCCCCCTCCGCCTTCATCTCGTCCAGGAACTCGGCGACCTCGGTGGAGGGCGTGATGGGGTAATAACCCATCAGGTGAAAGTTGATCTGCTTGGCCACGCGGGCGGCCATCTCGTTGCCGGTGCGGAAGTCCACCTTTTGGACGAGCCTCGCCTTTTCTTCCGCTACTAGCTGAGCCATGATTCCCCTCCTTGCCCAATCAGCCTAGAGTCGCCTGGCGTGCCTACTTGTCCTGTTCCAGGTGGGGAAACAGGGCTACCCTATGAGCCTCGGCGTAGCCCTCCGTCTCCCGCATCTCCACTAGGGCATCTGTGGGGCAGGCCTCTATGCACTTGAGGCAACCCTTGCAGTAACGGTAATCGATGCCAACCAAGCGTACCCCGGGCTTGCCATCCTCTTTGGTGTAGGCCTCCCAGACAAAGCAGTAGTCTGGGCAGACGATGTCGCAAAGGCCGCAGTGGACGCACTTCTCCAGGTCCAGGGCAGGCAGAAAGCCCTGACGGGAGGCCGATAGATCCTTAATGGCGCTGTTGCCCGGGTTGGTGACCATGCCGCCCCAGGGGGCGTTGAGGTAGCCGTAAGCCGGCTGGGGACGAGCAACGCTGGTCGCCCACTCCCCTTCCAGCGGGAATGTCTCCAAGCGGAGTTCATCGTAGCCCCGCTGGAAGGCGTTCAGGTTAGCTTCCAGCAGGTGGGGGTAGTGATGCTCGAAGGTCTGGCGAATGGTGGCTTTCACCGCCTCGGGCTCGATGAAGGCAGCGGCATGGGTCACCGCCCCCAGCATCGCCATGTTTAGACGGCTGCTTTCAGCCACGGCGATGCCTAGAGCGTCCACCACGCCGACGGTGCCGCCCGGCAGCCCCAGGCGCTCCTTGACCTCCGTGGGCGAGGCGACGCTGTTCACGATGATGATCCCATCCGGTCGCAGGCCCAGGGCAACCTGCTCCCGGCCGATGAGGGCCTCGTGGAAGACTGCTATCAGGTGGGGTCGCTCGACGGGGCTGTTAGTGCGCACTGTCTGGTCGGGGCTGCAGAAGCGGATGTAGGACTTCAGGGGTGTGCCCTTTTTCTCGGAGCCATAGGAGGAGAAGTGGGAGCCATTGAGGCCCAGGCCCAAAACCCCGGCCTCGGCCAGGATCTGGCCGGCCAGATGGGCACCCAGCCCGCCGATGGACTCCAGACGGATGCCGTAGAACCCGTCCTCATCCAGGTTTTTCGGCAGCGCAGCGACCATGTCCAGGCCTCCTCGTAGGGCGCAGGCAATTGCCACCCTTGTCAAGATTAAAAGAAGGCACCTTCACATATCCATACTAGCGTAAGAATACCCTACAGGACAGATTCTTCCCCTTAAGAATACGTTACAGCCAGATCGCTCTTTGCGACGATGTGGCTAGACAATATCTGTCTGCTCTCGGAGTCGATAGCCCGCGCCAATGATGCTACGAACGGCGGATACATGCAGGCGCGGACCGCCTGCCTGGACGCCCTACTGCGCACCACCTAGCGCTATGGTGGCGATGATAGCGTTGGTGGCGCCATCAATTACCAGCACATCAGCGGTCAACGAACGGGCAACGTAGATGAGGTTGGTGACGGCATTGACCGCCAGGCCCCGAGGGGGACTGCCGACAGCCACGGTTGCAACCACAGCGTTGCTGCCGCCGTCCACGACAGAAATGACGTCGGTATCAGCCTCCGCGACGTAGATACGGTCGGTGGCTGGGTTCAGGGCCAGGCTGCTCGGCATGCCACCTAGCTTCACGCTGGCGATCGGAGTGTCTGTTGAGCCGTCGATGACGGAGACATTGCGGGCCACCCCGTCGGCCACGTAGATACGGTTCGTCTCCGGACTCAGCGCCACAGCGATTGGCAGCTCGCCCACGCTCACCTTGGCGATAACGGTGTTACTCTCCCCGTCGATCACCGAGATTTCGGGGCTGCCATAGGTAGCCAGGTAGATGCGATTGGTGCTGGGATTGACCGCCATCGCCACCGGGTTCTGGTCGACGGGCAGGGTGACGACCACGGCGTTGCTTTCGGCGTCGATGACCGAGAGCGTGCCCTCGAAGTCGGCCACATAGACGCGGCCGGCGTCAGGGTTGACGGCCAAGGTCATAGGACTATGGGCCAGGGCAATGGAAGCATCAACGCTATTGGTGGCCCCGTCGACCACCCAGAGCTTGGCGGCGCGACTTGCCACGTAGACTCGATTGCTGCTCTGGTCGACGCCGATGGCCTGAGGCAAGAGGCCCGCGGGCAGCGTGGCGACGACGGAGTTGCTGGCGCCGTCGATGACGAATATGTTGTCAGGTGACTCGCTGGCTACGTATATGCGGTTGCTGCTGGTATTGACGGCCAGGGGTGCTGGCGCGCTGAAAGCAGACGACGCCACCGGGGTGACCGTCCCGTCTAGTCGCGACAGTCCCTTTTCGCCGGTGCAGGCGAATAGGAGGGCCAAGAGGACCAGAAGCAATATGAGGGCGGTCAGCCCAGCATGCGGACCGCGCCTTCTGGCGATTCGTCTTTGTGACATGAGAAAGCTTTCCGTCAGGTAGAAGTCACTATGGCGATAATAGCACGGGCAATCCGCCTTGCGAAGAAATCTCCCTGATAGTAGAAGGGCGAAGTGTATAGAGCGGCGCCAGGGTGCTACAAAGACGGGGGCTAGCTGCCCAGCCGCCAGCGTTGAGGGAGTGGGTTCGTTTCGCAATTTTCTTCTCCCCCACCCGAGCAGCGCCGGCTTCGGCCCACAAGCCTGGCCCAACCCGGGTCGGAGCGCTGCGTAGCAGGGGCCGCGAGCTGGGGCCGCCCGGGCGCTAGGCCCCGGTGCACATCCCGCAAGCCACACCGAAATGCAGCTCGGGATCGGTGCTTTCGCTCGCGACCGCTATCATAGTAGCAAACCAAGAGAAGAATGGTCAATTCTTTCGAGAAATCTAAGGCGCCTAATCGCCATACCTATGGTGTTCTGGAATCAGGCCATTCCGGTAGCGGGGCCTCCTTGGGTGATATCTTCCGGATGAAGTGCGGCGCGGCACTATTACGAGCGGCCCCGCAGCTTAGAGCTGCGGCGGTTGGCGAGCCCTCAGCCTCAATCTCAGGGCCTCAGCGTGCTTGCGCAGCCCTCGATAGGTGAAGCCCAGGCAGCTCCAGCGAACACGGCCGCAAGGGCTCACCCACAGCTCGAGGTAGCTCGTAGGCTCGTAGGTCCACGAGGTTAAGCAAAATTCAGCCCGACTCGCTACGTATCAGAGGCGAGTTTTGTGCCCATTGTAACAAACTTCACTCTTCGGCGTCCTACTACTCGAGTGCTTTGACCCTCACATGAGAGGAGCCAGCTAAGGTCGGTGACTGCCCAACACTACCGCGAGACTGAGCAGGCTATTCTGAACATCCTAGGCCAGCTAGACGGACCTGCCTCACAGAGGCTGAGAGTGCTGCTGACGGACGGGGTGGCCTACATCGACGGCCAGGTACCGGAGTACTGCCGCAAGAAGGCCATCACCCAGCTGGTGGCCCGCGTCGCCAGCTCCTGCACGGTGGTAAATCGGGCCCGGGTGTTGCCCAGCGAACCCTAGTCGCTGGAACACCTCCCGGGGCATCGCCGCCACCAAGCAGGCGGCGGACTATCTGTCGCTGTTCGAGGAGATAGTTTCCTGGCGGGAGCCAGCTGCAGGCACCCGTCCCGAGAAGCAAGCCCACGCCCCAATTGCAGCGGCGTCGCTAGCTGCTGCTGGGTAGAGAGGAGCTACAATGAGGATCCTGCAGGTCGCCCCGCTCTGGGAAAGAGTGCCCCCGCCAGGCTATGGCGGGACCGAGGCCGTGGTTAGCGTGCTCACCGACGGCTTGGTGCGGGCCGGCCACGAGGTGGTCTTACGCGCCTCGGGCGATTCACTAACCCTGGCTGAACTGCGCTCTGTCTATCCCCGTAGCCTGCGCACCGCGGAGGAGGTCGAGGACGGAACGCCGTACGAGTGGGTGCACGCGGCCGATGCCATCGCCGACGCTGAGGGGCTCGACATCATCCACAACCACGCCGGCGAGCCTGTGACGGCCCTGGCCGGTCTCGTGGACGTACCCATGCTGACCACCCTGCATTGTCCCATCACGCCGGACTGGAAGATCGTCTGGGAGCACTACGGTGGGTACTACAACACCATCAGTCGCGCCCAGCTGAAGACGGTGCCGCCCCTGGAGCAGCCAGGGTACGCGGGCGTGGCCTACAACGCCGTAGACGTGGCCAGCTTTCCGTTCAGCGAAGCGAAGGATGACTATCTGCTATGCCTGAGCAGAGTCGCGCCGGAGAAGGGCATCCACCTTGCCATTGAGGCGGCGCACCGGACGGGCAGGAAGCTGGTCATCGCCGGCAACGTGAACCGGGGCGACCGCGGGTACTATGAGACGATGGTCAAGCCGCTGGTGGACGGACGGGACGTGGTCTTCCTGGGCGAGGCCGACCACCGCGCCAAGAAGGAGCTCTACACTAGGGCGGCCTGTGTGCTGATGCCAATCTGCTGGGAGGAGCCTTTCGGGCTGGTGATGGTGGAGGCGATGGCCTGTGGCACGCCGGTGATCGCTTTTGCCCGCGGGGCGGCACCCGAGCTCATCGTGGACGGCGAGACCGGCTTCCTGGTTAGGGACGTTGACTCGATGCTGGAGGCGTTAGGAAAGATCGACACGATCGAGCCGTACCGGTGCCGCCAGCACGTTCAGGCCAACTTCGAC
>DAOUDQ010000269.1:0-2039 GCA_034431045.1 Dehalococcoidia bacterium
CCCTGGCTCAGCCGGCATTTCGATGCGACCGGGTCCAGTCGGGTGGTCCTGGAGAGACAGGTGAGCGCTGGGGCCACCGTAAGGCAACTTCTGCAGGAGATCGCCTCGCAGAACCACGAATTCGAGGAGGTGCTCTTCGATGCCAAGACGGGCAGACTGGCCGGGCACATCAGTCTCATCCTGAACGGGAGGTTCTTGGAGCTAGTGGGGGGGCTGGATGCCAAGCTGAGGCCCGGAGATACCGTCAGGCTGATGCCCGGCTTCAGCGGAGGCTAGCAGCCAACAGGCGATAGACCTTTGAAGGCGAGAAGAGCGATGGCACAAGAGAAGCAAGAGAGCTATGGAGGCAAGTTCCTGCGTGTAGACCTGACCAGCGGCCGGATCTGGTCCGAACAACTGGAGGGGCCCACTTATCGGAAGCATCTGGGCGGCAGCGGCTATGGAGCCAAGGTGCTTTACGAGGAGGTGCCGCCGGGTGTGGAGTGGTCGGACCCAGAGAACCGGCTGATCGTAGCCTCCGGCCCCCTGGGCGGCACCCGAGTCAACGGCTCGGGCACCGTCTCGGTCGTCACCAAGGGGCCTCTGACCAACGGGGCGGCCGCCTGCCAGGCCAATGGCTTCCTGGGAGCCTATATGCGGCTCAATGGCTTCGATGGCCTGGTGATACAGGGTGTGGCCCAGAGCCTCAAGTATCTCTATATTCACGATAGGGAGGCAGAACTGCGGGACGCTGATCACCTGGCTGGAGTGGACACCTGGGATATGATCGACCTCCTGACGGGGGAGCTGGGAGTGGATGAACGCCAGGCAAGCGTCTTCGGCATCGGGCCGGCCGGCGAGAACCTGGCGCGCTTCGCGGCGTTCGTAGGCGACCGAGGCCATGTGGCTGGCCACAACGGGACCGGGGCAGTGATGGGCTCCAAGCGGCTGAAAGCCATAGTAGCCCAGCGGACGCCAGGCCCGGTGCCCGTCTACGACCGGGAGGCCCTGGCAGATGTGGCAAACACCCTTTTCCATCGCATCGCCGACGACCCTGTGCGGCGGGAGGGGGTCTATCGCTGGGGGACACTGCGAGGCGTCGCCCGGAGCACCCGTGGGGGGACTGGGACACTGCCGGTGAAGAACTACACCACCAGCATCTATAACATCTCCCCCGAGGAGCTGGAGAAATGGGACGGGCCCTATTTGCAGGAGAACTATGTGTCCGGGCGACACAACTGCTGGGCCTGCCGCTTCCAGCACTGCAGTATGTTCACCATAACTGAGGGCCCCTACAAGGGGTTCGTGGGCGAGGAGCCGGAATACGAACAGTTCGCGGCCTTCGGCCCGGTCATCGGTAATACCGATGTCACGGCGGCCATCGTCCTGGCCAATGAGTGCGACCGGCTGGGCTTCGAGAACAATGAGTTGGGCTGGATGATGGGCCTGGTGATGGAATGCTACGAGAAGGGCGTCCTCACCCAGGAGCAGCTCGATGGCCTGGATATGAGCTGGGGGAATGTGGAGGCCGTGCGGGCTCTAATGCGCAAGATTGCCCACCGGGAGGGCATTGGGCAGCTGCTGGCGGAGGGTGTGATGCGGGCTGCCCGGCAGATCGGGGGAGAGGCCACGAACTTTGCCATCCA
The DNA here is from genome assembly GCA_034431045.1 of Dehalococcoidia bacterium. GTDB lineage: Bacteria > Chloroflexota > Dehalococcoidia > SM23-28-2 > SM23-28-2 > SM23-28-2. The sequence goes on from DAOUDQ010000269.1 coordinate 1,626, forward strand.
TACCGTGAAGGGCAATACCCCTCGTGGCCACGACCACCGCGCCCGCTGGACCGAGATGTTTGATACTGCTACATCTAACACTGGCACGATGGAGACCGGCGGGATGGTCCTTATGCCCCTGGACGCTTTGCAAGCCATCGGCGTGGAGGGCCCACCGGACATGTTCTCCGGCCTGGAGGTCAGCACCTTCAACGCCCAGACCAAAGGGGCGATGGTATTTGAGGATTCGCTGGGCGTCTGTCGCTTCAACACCCGTACCGATATGCTTCATCTCCCCAGGGCGGTGAATGCGGCCACCGGGTGGGATATGGATCCGCAGGAGGCGATGAATGTCGGCCGGCGGGCAGTGAACCTGCTACGGGCCTTCAATATTCGCCAGGGAATCAGCCCCGAACTGGACGCCCCCTCCAGGCG
>DAOUDQ010000270.1:0-1671 GCA_034431045.1 Dehalococcoidia bacterium
CGATCTATGCTTCACGGCTTCAACTACGCTCGCCAAGCGAGCCGGCGTTTGCGCTACACTCCGGCTCATCTCCACCCGCAGTGCCGGTAGCCACGAGCAAGGGCGATAGTGAACCACGTGAATCTCATTCAAGAAGCCATAGATCTCTCCGCTTACCTCTCCTGCCGACTTCCAGTCTTGCTCTCTGACGTGACTAAGGTTCAAGTGCCAAGGCTGTGCGTGTTCCCGGAGCTTCAACGCGGAAGTGAACTCTCCCGCTTCCAGAATGGCAGTGAGCATCCCGCGGTCATCATGGGACTCGGCCCACTTCATCTGCTCGCCAATCTCCCGCCGTGTAGTGTACTTGGGCACAGCCACCCAGCACCGGTCCGAACGCGAGGCAGCTAGCACCTCCCGGTAAGTTTGCAGGAACCCCTTGATCTCATCAACCAGCAGCGTCGCCACCCGCAGATGTGCCGATTCCCCGAGTTGGTTCAACGCCTGATTGAAGTAGATGAGAGGCGTAGTCAATGACCCATCAATAAACACAACTCCATGAGGAGCGTGGGCCGCCAGCGTCACTTCCTTTCCAATCATGAGCGCGCGTGCGATGGTGCCCGTGTCCGGGTCGTGCGTCTCTCGCTCGATTACCACCTCATGGTGGGGTTCCTGCCAGTGGCGCGTCTCCGACGGGGGCGTCAGCCCTTCTACCGCAACTGCGGCCAGAGCCACCAGGTCCGTGGACAGAAGACGCTCCACCGCATATGAACCGTCCACCCCGCAGGTTGTAGGGATCGGCACGTTCGGAAGGTCGGATTCCCGCCGGAGCAGGCCACCTTCCTTTAGTCCCTCGCGCCATCCTGCCCGCTGGGCCCGCGTCTCTTCGAAGTCCTCCAACAGGGCCCGGCCGATGGCCTCCGTATTCTCCAGCACCTCCTCCACCAGCGCCGCCGGAAGATCACCAAAAGGCCTCTCTCTGACCTCCGATTCCACTGCTCTAGTCCTCCTCCGCGATTATCAGCATCTTCTCGATCTCTTCCCGATGCCAACTCCGCCATCCGTCCACACGTTCAGCTCGCGCAATGAGCCACCGCTCGCGCCAGTAACCCACCAGTTCAGAGAACGATAGGTCTCGGTACTTGGGCCGCGAGGTCGCCCCTTCCATGTATGCTTTCAGGTTGTCTACCAACGGAAAGAGGAACGCTTGGCGCTTTACCCCATGCTTCAGAACCTCCCGCGAGAAACCCAACCGCTCTAGCGAACGCGTCAAGGTTTGCCACTTGATGCGCGGCCCCGTCCCAAATCCCCCTCGAGTGGACACCCCTTGCGCCTCCAGAAACTCTCTGAGCAACGGGTACAGCTCCGCGAGGTGGAAACTCCCGTAGCCTTCGCAGTACCCAATCGGCTCGGCGATGAGTGCCCCGCTGAACCGAAGGCGGTTGTATATCGAGCTTCTTCCGAAAGCACTCGTAGTAGTCAGAGCGACGAGCCGCGCAGGGAGTTGCCGACCCTCTATCTCCGTACGTCGCCCCGCGTACTTCCGCCGATAGGCCGCTCGCACCTCGTTCGAGGCCGCTGCCAGCGCGACAAGCTTCCCTCCTAACAATCGGTTGTAAGGTGGCACCGCGCCCAGCGTATGGATGTCCATGGTCTGGTTGACTAGTTCCGTCTTGCGGCCAGGGGCATACGAGA
>DAOUDQ010000271.1:0-7258 GCA_034431045.1 Dehalococcoidia bacterium
CGGCAGCGCTCCACCTTGAGCAGGTACTCCTCCAGGCCCATATTAGAGCGCACGGCCTGGTCCCTGGGGCCAGGCGATGGCTCCAGAGGGTAGGGCAGGCTGGGCAGGGGCTGGGCCAGTCGCTCCACCAACTCGTCGATACGCCACACCGCCTGGCGGTAGGCGGCGTCGATGTCGCCGTCCAGGCGGGCGTGGCTGACCACCTTGATGGTGTGCTTCAGGTGGTCGAACACCAGCATGGTGTCGACGAACATGAAGATGGCCTCGGGCAGGTTCAGCACCTCGCTCTCCCCTATGGGCACCCGTGGCTCGAAGTGACGAATCGCCTCGTAGGACAGATAGCCGACGGCGCCGCCGGTGAAGCGAGGCAGGCCCTCCACCGGCGCCAGGCGGAAGCGACCCAGCTCCTCCTCGATGGCCCGCAGGGGATCGGAGCCCTGGCGGAGGTCGCGATACGGCCCCAGGCGAAGGACCCGATAGGGCTCGGTGCCGATGAAACTGTAGCGGGCCAAGCGCTCGCCTCCCTCCACGCTCTCCAGGAGGAAGGAGTGATCGCCGTGAGCCACCTTGAGGTAGGCCGACACAGGCGTCTCCAGGTCGCCCGTTACCTCGCGATAAATAGGGGCAAGGTTTGCCTGGCCAGCCAGCTCCTTGACCTGGGCTAGGCTTGGATAGTACATCGCTCTCTTGTACGACCCCTTGACCACCCCATTAAGATTGGCCTCCCTCCTCTACACCTTCGGCACGTGAGTCATGGCCTCTCGCACTTTCTCGGCTGGGTAGGCGTAGTCCTCCAGCTTGCCCGCCAGGAAAGCCTCGTAGGCAGCCAGGTCCAGGAGGCCGTGGCCGCTGTGGTTGAACAGGATCACCCGCCGCTCGCCAGCCTCGCGGGCGGCCAGGGCCTCGTCGATGGCACAGCACACCGCGTGGGCGGTCTCCGGCGCCGAGACGATGCCCTCGGTCTGGGCAAACTGGATAGCGGCAGCGAAAGCCTTGGTCTGGTGATAGGCCCTGGCCTCCATCACCCCCTCGTGGCAGAGCTGGCTAATGATGGGCGCCATGCCGTGATAGCGCAGGCCTCCGGAATGGATGCGGGGCGGGATGAAAGTGTGGCCCAGGGTGTGCATCTTCAACAGAGGCGTGGTGGCCGCCACATCACCGAAGTCATACCTGTACTCCCCGCGGGTGATGCTGGGACAGGCCTCGGGCTCCACCGCGACGAACCGGGTCTTGGTGCGGCCGGCCAGCCTGTCCTTCATGAAAGGCAGAGCCAGGCCGGCGTAGTTGGAGCCGCCCCCCACGCAGCCGATGACCACGTCGGGGTACTCGTCGGCCATCTCCATCTGCTTCGTCGCTTCCTGGCCCACCACCGTCTGGTGAAGGAGAACGTGGTTGAGAACGCTGCCCAGGGAGTACTTGGTGTCGTCGCGGCCGACAGCATCCTCCACCGCCTCGCTGATGGCGACGCCCAGGCTCCCCGGCGACTCCGGGTCCTGCGCCAGCACGTCCCGACCGGCCTGGGTGTCGCGGCTGGGGCTGGGCACCACCTTGGCGCCCCAGGTCTCCATGAGAATGCGGCGGTAGGGCTTCTGCTGGTAGCTAACGCTCACCATGTACACCTTCAACTCCAGGCCGAAGAAAGCACAGCCCATAGCCAGAGCGCTACCCCACTGGCCGGCTCCCGTCTCGGTGGTGAGGCAGCGCACCCCCTCCTGCTTGTTGAAGTAGGCCTGGGCCACCGCCGTGTTGGGCTTGTGGGAGCCAGCAGGGCTCACACCCTCCCACTTGTAGTAGATGTGGGCGGGGGTATCGAGAGCCCGCTCCAGCCGGTGGGCCCGCTGCACAGGGCTGGGCCTCCACAGCCTGTAGACTTCCAGCACCTCCTCCGGGATGTCGATGTAGCCCTCCGTGCTCACCTCCTGCTGGATGAGGGCCATGGGGAAGATGGCAGCCAGCGCCTCCGGCCCGATGGGCTCGTGGGTAGCCGGGTGGATGGGCGGCGGCGGCGGCCAGGGCAGGTCGGGCAGGATGTTGTACCACTGGCGAGGGATATCACTCTCAGCCAAAAGAAACTTGGTCTGCATCGCGCCTCCTTATGCGTTAGGTCTGCCCAACAACAAAAACTCCTCGCCCAAAGGGGCGAGGAGTTTTCCTCTCGCGGTGCCACCCTTCTTTCCGCCACAGGCGGAATCTCGTTACAGGTACGGCCCATCATTCCATGCACAATGGGCGATACCCTGGGCTCTGATAACGCTGCCCCTGCGGCCAAGCCTACTAAGGACGCTCCCCATTCGGTTGACGGCTCCCAGGCCCATTCAGCCGCTGCGCTGACGCCAGGCTCCCACCTTACCCCGACTCTCTGAGCCCCGCTTTGCGACCTACTAGCCCTGTTCGCAGCCGATGCGATATGAAGTTTGGCAGAACAATAGCACCTTTCACAGGCTCTGTCAAGGTAAGACCCTCGATCTAGGCAGCCGCGAAACTGTCGCCTGACCTGTCTTGTCGCCTAAAACGAATTGAACGCCCAACAAGCAAGCGTCCAATCCGCGCCAGCGCCCAGAGGGCGGGCAACCTGTCACCTATGGAACGTTATGTCATGTCTCCATCAGATAAAGACGCACCGAGGGGCCGTTGGTATACATGAATCGTCAACTTTTGTTCAGGAAGGGCCGGAGGACCGGGGCAGCAAGGGCCACCGCCTTCATGCGATCTGCACGGCCATCCGCTCCGGCCGCCCCTTCTCGGCAGCGATGATGCGTTCCACCTGGGCCACCGCCTCCTCCAGCTTGCCCTCGGCGTTCACCACCACGTGGTCGAAGTGGCAGGCGGCGTCCAGCTCCCGGCGAGCGGTGGCCAGGCGCAAACGGAGCTGTTCCTCCGAATCGGCCCCCCGCAGTCGCAGCCGCTCCTCCAGCTCGGCGGTGGAGGCGGGCGCCAGGAAGATGGTGACCGCCTGGGGCACCGCCCCCTTGATGGTGGCCGCCCCCTGGACGTCCGTGCGCACCACGACGTCCTGGCCGCGGGCCAGGGCCTCCCGTACCTCCGCTTTGGGCACGCCGTAGTGCTCACCGTAGACGACGGCATTCTCCAGCAGCTCGCCCGCTGCCAGCATCTCTTCGAATCGCTGGGGCGTCCGGAAGTAATAGTGGCGGCCGTCCACCTCGTCGGGCCGCTGGGGGCGAGTAGTGGCGGTGACCGCGAAGTGATAGCCCCCTCCCCTGGCCTTCAGACCAGCCAGGAGGGAATCCTTCCCCACTCCAGAGGGGCCGGAGATCACCACCAGCAGGGGATGGCGCGAGGGTGCGTCGGCACCAGACCTGCCTCCCGGCAGGCGAGGTCTCCTAGCCTTCCTCTTCCCGGCCGGCCCTGGCATAAACACCTTCCTGAGCGACGGCGGTCACGCGCCCGCTGATGGTCTCGGGAGCGATGGCGGCCAAGATGATCTGGCCGTTGTCCATGAAGATAGCCGCTTTGGTGCGGCGCCCACTGGTTATGTCGATGACCGTCCCTTTCCTCTTGCCCTCGCGGACCAGCCGCTGGATAGGTGCTGACCCCGCGGCTACAATAGCGATCACCCGATTGAGAGCTATGAAGTTCTTGAAGCCAACGGCCACTAGCTCTATCGTCATGGTTTGCTCCCTTCCCCCTCCCCAATACTTGGCATTGCTCTCTATCTACTGGCGCGAGGAAAGCTGCTCCGAATGATGCCAGAAATCAGGATAAGAGATAGACGACGCCTCCGCACCCCGCACCACTGTCTCTCCCTGGGCCAGCAGACCGGCTACGGCCAGGGTCATGGCCAGGCGATGGTCGCCGTGGCTACCGCACACCCCGCCCTTCAGGCAGCCCACGCCCTGGATAGCCATGCCATCCGCCAGCTCTTGGATGTTCGCCCCCAGCCGCCGCAGCTCGAGGACGGTGGTGCGAATGCGGTCCGATTCCTTCAGGCGCAGCTCGCCGGCCTGGCGGATGACCGTTTCCCCCCGGGCCAAGGAGGCTGCCACCGCCAGCACCGGGACCTCATCGATCAGGCGGGGGATGAGAGGGCCCCCGATGACCGTTCCTCGTAACGACGAGGAGCGAACCACGATGTCGGCCACCGGCTCGCAGCCCCACATGCGCTCCTCTTCCAGAGCGATGCTGGCCCCCATGCTGGCCAGGGCGTCGATGATGCCACTGCGGCTGGGGTTTACGCCCACGCCGGCGAGCCTGACCTCGGCATCGGGGTGGGCCGCAGCCGCCACCATCCAGAAGGCGGCGGCGCTGATGTCGCCCGGCACCCGCAGGCTGAGGGGCGTCAGCTCCCGCTGCAGGGGCGATATTCGCAGGCCGTCACCCTCGCCGCCCAGCACTTCGGCCCCCATGGCCCGCAGCATCCGCTCGGTGTGGTCGCGCGAGGGCGCCGGCTCCGTCAAGACCGTTTCGCCCTCCCCGTAGAGGGCAGCCAGGCTGAGGGCCGACTTCACCTGGGCGCTGGCCACCGGCAGGCGATAGCGGATGCCCCTGAGCGAACCGCCCTCGATGGCCAGGGGAGGGCGAGCACCCCCCACCCGCCCCTGGATGCGCGCCCCCATGGCCCGCAGGGGCTCGACCACCCGCTCCATCGGGCGCGAGCGCAGGGAGGCATCGCCGGTTAGCACCGAGAAGAACGGTTGGCCAGCCAGAAGACCGGCCAGCAGACGCATGGTGGTGGCCGAGTTGCCGGCGTTGAGCACGTCGGCGCCCTCCCTCAGGCCAAAGCGGCCGCCACCCTGAATGCGCAGGGTTCCTTGGCCATCCCAGTCGATCTTCACGCCCAGGGCCCTCAGGCAGCGCACAGTGGCCAGGCAGTCGGCGCCGCCCTGGAAATTCTCCACCACCGCCTCGCCCTGGGCGATAGCGTTGAGGATAGCCGCCCGGTGCGAGACGGACTTGTCGCCTGGCGCCACGATGCTTCCCCGAAGCCTGCGTGGTGAGCGGATCGTCTTCCTCATGGCTGGTCGCGGCCCTCCACGCCTTGGCGGCGACCGCGTTCTTGCCTCTCCTCCAGCAGCTTGCCAATGTCCTTCACCCGCCGCACCAAGCGATGGCCCACCAGTAGCGCGGCTAGCTGCTCGCCGCTGGTGGGCAACTCCTCCGCCGCCACCGGCTCGCGGACCGGCGGCCCAGCAGCGACGTAGGTGTCGCGGTCCAGCTGGGCCCTGGCGAAGGTCTTGAACAGCTCCTCCTCCTGCCCTTGCTGGAGCAGCTCTCGGTAGCGTCCCAGTTCCTCCACCATGCGGTCCAGCCAGTGAAGGACGCCCTCCCGGTTGGTCAGGCAGATGTCGTGGCTAAGCTCGGCATCGGTGGAGGCCAGGCGGGTGACATCGAGAAAGCCGCTGCCCGCCAGGGACGACAGCTCCGGCCACGCGGGGCTGCTGCGCACCAGGGTGAACAGGGCGGTGGACAGGACCAGAGGGAGATGGCTCACCGCCGCCACATAGCGATCGTGCTCATCGGCGCCAATGAAGAAGGGACGGGCGCCGATGAATTGGACGATGCTAGTGACCACCCGCACCGCCCCCTCGCTGGCGTTGGGGGCGGGGATGACGCAGTAGGGCTTGCCAGCGAACAGCTTGGCCTCGGCGTTCTGGACACCGGATGTCTCCTTGCCAGCCATGGGGTGGCCTCCCACAAAGCTGACCGTGGCGGGCAGAAGCTGGCTAGCCCACTCCATGACGATGGCTTTGGTGCTGGCGGTGTCGGTGACCACGCAGTTCTCTCGCAGCTCGCCCGCGATCTCCTCCATCACCTCCCGGATGGCCATGATGGGCGTAGCGATAATCACCACCCTGGCATCGCGCACCGCCCTTTGCAGGATGGGCTCTGACCTGTCGACGACCCGCAGCCGCCGGGCGTCGACAGCGGTCACTGTATCCTTATCGTAGCCCACGATCTCGATGCCCGTGAGCTTGGCTGCCTTCAGCGCCAGGCCCAGGGAGCCACCGATGAGGCCCAAGCCGATGATGGTTATACGTTCCATAGGGATCTCCCCTAAGGCTGGCTAGCAGGAATGGTCGGCCGCCCTCAAAAGGGCCAGGCGGCCGTCGCCGGCGTCGGCCCTCTCGTGGTGGCGAATAAGCTCCACCACCATCGCTGGCGTACCGGCTGCCTCCGCCAGGACGGCACCGCGGGCGGCATGGTCCTCCAAGGAGGCCATGGCCCGCCGCCAGCCCCCACCCTCGGGCTGGGCCAGACGAGCCAGCAGGCGCGGCCATATCGCCCTCAGAAGGACATAGGCCGCCCGATGCCACAAGCGGATGAGCCCCTTGCCTACGTCGTGCAAGAGGGCGGCCAGCAGCACCTCCTCGTCCTGGCAGCCTCCCCCCTCGAGGGCATAGAAGACATCCAGGCAGTGGCGCTGATCTCGCGCCGTCATGGCGTAGAACAGCCCCTGCTGCTCCTGGCTGAGACGAGCGGCCACAATCCCCCGCTCCTGCGGGCTCAGGCCAGCCCCCAGAGAGGCGAAGAACTGGCGTATCCGGTAGGCTGCCCTAGTAGCCAAAGACATTGGGGTCACCAACGCCCGTCAACAAGCTGGCCACCCCGTTCACCGCCGGCCGCAGCAGGTCGAAGAAGGGGTTGACGGCGAAGCCCGTGAGGATCGGTATGCCAAAGATGAACAGTAGAAGGAGACCCGGGCCCCAGACCCGCAGCCGCTCCAGCTCCTGTGACAGGTCACGAGGCAGGATGCCAACGGCCACGGAGAAGCCGTCCAGGGGCCACAGAGGCGTGAGGTTGAATAGCGCCAGGATAATGCCGAAGATGATAATCGAGCCCAGATACAGGCCTAAGTAATCCGACACACCCCAGGCAGACACCACCTGCTTGACGTACTCCGACGACTTGTTGATGGCAAAGAAGGGCGTGTGCCAGTCGACCAGGCCCAGCTTTATGGGCACGCCGGCAATGCCCGCAACGACCAGATTGGAAATCGGGCCCGCGGCCGCCACTGTGGCCATGCCCGCCTTGGGGCTGGTGCTCCTCATGAGATTGGGATTCACCGGCACCGGCTTGCCCCAGCCGAATCCGGCCATGAACAGGAGAATGGTGCCCAGGGGGTCCAGATGGGCGAATGGATTGAGGGTCAGGCGTCCCCGGTAGCGGGGCGTCGGATCGCCCAGGCTGTCAGCAGCAAAGGCGTGGCTGAACTCGTGAAAGGAAATTCCCACTACCAGGGCAGTCACCACAGCGCCGAAGAAAACAAAAAAGGCGGTTTCGCTGCCCTGCAGAAAGATCG
>DAOUDQ010000272.1:0-1582 GCA_034431045.1 Dehalococcoidia bacterium
CTTCCGATCTGCGAGAGGATGGATCTCATCTCCCTGGCTGCCTGGCGCACGGTGCCCGGAATGTTCATCTGCGTGGGCCTGCTCTTCTTCTCGGGCAAGGCCAATGATGTCTTTCACCTTCCCCTTCGGTCCCTGGCTCTTCTGGTGGGATCGACGCTTGTGGGGCTGGGCCTGGGAGACCTGCTCTACTTGCGGAGCATGAAGCTCATCGGTTTGGCACGGGCTATGCCCCTGTCATCCACCTATCCCTTCTTCACCTTGATCCTGGCCCTCGTCTTTCTGGTTGAGCAGCTTAGCTGGGCCATCGTCGGCGGCGGGCTGCTGATCACGGCGGGGGCATATCTGCTGGCCTTTCCCAGGGGTAGCGGAAGGATAGGCAATCCAGCCCCGCAGGAGATGGATGTCAGAGGGGTAACACTGGCCTTGGCTGCTGCAATGTGCTGGGCGATCAGCACGGTGATCCTCCGTCTGGGCCTGGAGGGAGTGGATATTGCAGTGGCCAATTCCGTCCGTCTGTCGGTGCTGATGCTCTGTCTGTTCGTCATACTGTTCTGGCGGAAGGAGGTTGGCCGGATCAGGGAGTACGGCCTGGGGTCATTAGCGATCGCCTTCCTGGCCGGCATCGCCGGCACCGGGCTGGGGACTTTCGCTTTTCTGGCTGCCCTGCAGCGGGCAGGTGCGGCTAGGACAAGTATCCTTACCTCGACGACGCCCCTCTTCGGGGTGCCGTTTTCCCTTGCACTGAAGGAAAAGCTGACCTCCAGGACCATGCTCGGCACAATGCTGACAGTGGCAGGAGTATGGTTGACGATTTGACAAGCGAGCCATGGTAATGGCCGACTGGATCGAGATCGACGGCAGCCACGGCGAAGGGGGCGGTCAGGTGGTCCGCACCGCGATCACCCTGTCGGCCGTGACCGGAAAGCGCTGTCGCATCTTCAACATTCGCGCTGGGCGCCGCAACCGTGGCCTCGCGGCACAGCACCTGGCCGGCGTCCAGGCTGCAGCCCAGCTCTGCAGTGGGAGCCTGGAAGGCGCAAGAATAGGGTCTACGGAGGTGTGTCTACAACCCAGCGAGATCAGGGGGGGGAGCTATCGTGTCTCTGTGGGCACGGCCGGGGCCGTAACCCTGGTGCTTCAGGTTCTCGTGCCCATGGCTCTGGCGGCGAGTGAGGAGACCACACTGGAGGTCGAAGGCGGTACCGACGTGGTCTGGAGCCCGCTCATTGATTACTGCACCCACGTTCACTGCTATCACCTGAAGGAGTTGGGCGCCAGCATAGAGGTGGAGATACTGCGGCGAGGGTTTTATCCTCGGGGTGGTGGCCGCGTGAGGGTTAGGGTGCAGCCCTGGAACAGCCCTTGTGGCGCGGTCCAGTTGACAGAGCGGGGCCCGGTCGAGGCGATTGACATCTGGAGCGTGGCGGCCGGGGCTCTGCGAAAGGCGCGCGTGGCCGAACGACAACTGGAGGGGTTTCAGTCTGCTTGGCGGGGGAGATATCCCCTCGGCCAGGTCCATGAACTCTACGTCGACAGCGCCAGCCCGGGCACCTCCTTTCACGTCTACGCCCACTGTGAGAAG
>DAOUDQ010000273.1:0-2059 GCA_034431045.1 Dehalococcoidia bacterium
AACCCAAAAAGGAAAGCTCTAACATGTGATGTGCCCTTTTCCCTTCTAGCCCTGCGCTCCCTCAGCCCTGGACGTCAGAAGAGGGCTGAGCCCCAGGCTTTCCGCGACTCAGCCCTTTTGCAAACCATTCCCTTTGTCGGTGGCGCCTACTTCTTGAGGATGCTGATAGTGCAACCTCGTGGCGTTTCACCCGCGATGAGCTTAGTCCCTGCGGCCGAAAAGAGCTACCGAGCAGGTAAACGATCCTGGTCGGCCACCCAGGTTGTGGGTCAGGCCGATGTCCGCCTTCTTCAACTGGCGTTCGGGCGGGCCAGGGGCCTTGCCCTGGATCTGCTTGTAGACCTCGTAGATCATGCGCAGGCCGCTGGCACCAATGGGGTGGCCGAAGCACTTGAGGCCGCCGTCCGGATTGACCGGCAGGTCACCCTCCAGAGTGAAGGCGCCCGACTCCACGTCCTCCTTGGCCCTGCCCCTGGAGCTGAAGCCCATGTCCTCGTAGATGATCAGCTCGGTGATGGTGAAACAGTCGTGGACCACGGCCAGGTCTATCTCCTGGCGGGGATTTGTGATGCCCGCCTCCTTATAGGCCACCCGCGCAGCAGCAACGTTCTCCGGGAAGTGGACGAAGTCATAGTCGTCCCTGAGCAGCCCCTGCCTACCGCCCACGGCGATGCCCAGGCCCTTCACCAAAACATAGTCGTCCCGCATCTTGCGGGCGTTCTCCGGTGTGGTGATGATGGCAGCAGCGGCGCCATCGCTGACCCCGCAGCAATCGAACAGGCCCAGAGGCCAGGCGATCATAGGGGCGTTCAATACCTGCTCCAGCGTTACCTCTCGGCGCAGGTGAGCCTTGGGGTGGAGGGCACCATTGTGGTGATTCTTCACCGCTATCTGGCCCAGGACCCGCTTGCCCTCGTCGTAGGACAGGCCGTAGGTGTGGAAGTAGCTAGTGGCTGCCAGGGCAAACTGGACCGGTGGCGGACTGGCTGGGTCCACACCCGCTCCTGGCGGTCCCCCGGCGGTGCCAAGGCCGGCGAACCCTGTGTCCTTTAGCTTCTCCACCCCTATTGCCAGGACAATGTCGTATATGCCAGCAGCTACGGCATAGCAAGCGTTCCTGAAAGCGTCGGTGGCGGTGGCGCAGGCATTCTCCACGCGCGTAATGGGAATGTACTCTAGCTTCAGGGCCTCGGCCGCTGGCTGGCCGGTGTTGAAGCTGCCGACGGTGCCCAGCCAGGCTGCCTGGATATCCTTGGGCCCCAGACCAGCATCCTCATAGGCCTCGTAGGCAGCCTCCACCATCATGTCGAGGCCGTTCACATCCCAGCGCTCCCCAAAGCTGGTGCAACCCATTCCAACTATGGCCACTCTGTCCTTAATGCCTTCTGTCATTGGCGTCTCCTTGAAGCTATGCCCTCACCGGCGTGGATTTCCAGTAGTAGTTGTGAATACCACCCGCGGAGCGTATCTTGCGGAAACTCATCTCCACCGGCATACCTACGCTTAGCTCATCAATCTCCCGGTCGGTCATCATGGACAGCATGCGACCGCCCCCCTCGAAGTTTATCACCGCTATCACCAGGGGCACATCGGTGGTGCCCGACAGGTAATCCATAGCGTAGGTGAATACGGTCGCTGGCTTGTCGGAGAGGCGGACATTCTCAATCTCATCCTTGGCGTGGCACTCCACGCAGACGCGCTGGGGCGGGAACTGCACGTAGCCGCACTTCCTGCACTTGGAGCCGTATAGCTGGATAATCCGGTCGGTTTCCCGCCAAAGGACGGAGGCGGAGGGGCCACTGGCTGTCGGCCGGCGCACCCCGGCCACACTCATCAGGCCCCGCCAGCGGAGGTACTCGTCGTAGGTCCTCAGGAGCCGCTTCGCCTCCACGTGCTTCCTTAGGCCCCGGCGCCCCTGCCGAACCTTGTCGATGCCCTCGCCAACCTTGACCGAGTAGACATCGCAGCCATCGCCGTAACCTGCCACCATGATCCTGTCGCCGGGCTTAGCCTCCTCCAGGGCTGCCACCAGCAGCATCAGGGGGAAGGCAACGCCGGT
>DAOUDQ010000274.1:0-22110 GCA_034431045.1 Dehalococcoidia bacterium
TTTGGTGTTGCTGTACTCGTAGTGGCAGCGACTTTCGGCAGCGTGTTTGCCGTGGCTAATTACGAGGGCCACTCGGATGCTCTGCCAAACCTGGCGGAACAAGCCCCCGACGCCGCGAGAATCCGTGTTCATGGCGTTGGCCATACCCTGAGTCAGCCCGATAAGCCTTCCGGCGTCGCGGCCCTCAGCAACGGCTTAGTTCGCGTCACGTTCGACTACCGCGCCTACTTCGCCACGCAGTTCGATGTCTACTACAACGGCGAGTTAGTGACGGTGATCCCGGCACCGCCAGCGTGCAAAGAGCAGAACGTGGAGGGCTGCATTAACGGCGTGTTCCACATCTACACACTGAACTTCGTGTTCGGCGCAACGGGTGACTGGGAGGCTTCCCTGGAGACAGAGCGCCAAGTCTCCTGGTATGGCTCGCGCCTAGGCTACCGCTACATCGTGGTTCGCCCCTACGCCCTGCCCGAATGTGGTGACGGGGCTGGCCAGATCATCAAGGACGACGGCACGGAGCGAATCTGCATCGCTCAGTTCTACGAAGTCGAGTAAGCATGGCGCTGGGGCCGACTAGGGAGTGCAGGGGTGAGCACGGGTGCGTTTGGGTTCGACTCCCAACCCCCTGTGGCATGCCTCCGGCTTCGGCCCCAGCGCCTCCAAGTAAGGAGCAAACATGATTGAGGTATGCAGTGGCCGCCGTTCTCTTGACGACAACGATATTGGTAGCGGCGGCAATGTGGAGTATTCCTGGTGGAGACTCTGGGCTACAACATAGTCTGGACAGCCATCCTGTGCGGGTCAGTCCTGACCACATTGACCTTCCTCTACTGGCTGGCCTTCATCGCCTATCCCTGGGCGAGACGCCAGACAGAGGACTGGCTGGAGACGCGGCGAGTGTTGAGACGGTCGAGGCTGCTGGGCAAGTATGGAAGGTGGTGGAAGTAGATGAACCAACAAGGGATAGACCCTCTCCACGAACAATACCTGGCGGACTTGCAGAGCGGTTCCAGATCACCTTCTTCTCCTGCACCTGCACCACGCCGGGCTGCATCCCCGAAGGATATTGTGGAGCCACGGCATCGAGTGTTCAGGTTGCCCCTGGGATGGCGGCTTGTTCAAGGCACTGGCCTTTTGGGACGACATTCATTATTGCTGACCGATGGGAAGTCGTATGCCTCGATAGAGGTTCAGCGGTTGTCCTTCCTAACCACCTGGACATTTTCTTTCACACGGCTGAAGAAGGCTGGGCGTGGCTCGCGCAGGTCGGGGACTGGGCGGAAGTGACGGTGCTGGAATGACCCGACGCCGGTGGCTCAAGAAGTACAGAGATGGCGCGTAAGCGGTTCTTGACTCCTGACATTTGGAGCGATGCCTTCTTTGTGAAACTGTCGCCACACGAGCGCTTGCTGTTCATTGGCATGATTACCCTTGCTGACGATGAAGGTCGGCTACGGGCTGCACCCGCTTACCTCAAGGGCGAGGTCTTTCCAGAGGACTGCGTGACCGAAGCCAAGGTTCGGCAACTTCGGGATCGGATTACTGCATTAAACCGCTCCGTTCATCTCTACAAAGTCGCCGGAATGGAGTACATACAACTCCGCAACTGGCCCCGATACCAGCGGCCATCGCACCCTACTCCGTCTCGCTTACCAGCCCCGCGTGGATACAAAAAGCCCACCAATTCCTCGGGAGAAGATCGCGAGGCTTGCCCGAAGGACGCAGGAGAAAGGCGCGACTTGGGGAGGGGGGTGGGGAGGGGAGAGGGATCGGGTAAAGGAGAAGAACTACGTTCTTCTTTACCCCCCTATAGTCCCCCCAAGGGGGGACGGAGAAGAAGGCGAACAAATACTGACGGTCTCCTATCCGGCAAATACAGGGACAAGGTGAAACATTGAATGCCTACGCTCTAAGGATTAGCTTCAAGGACTTGCGGCCGCAGGAGATCAGGTTTGGTCGGTTTCCTTGGTTAGACCCACCAGACATTCGGGCCGAGAACAACGATGGTGGCTGCTGCATCTACGTGGACGGCAGGCCCTACGTGAAGTTTAGTGTTGAGGTCAAGGATTACTCCTTCGCACTGGTAAGGGACGGGAAGTGAGCGCACAGGAACAAAAGACCTGCGGCAAGTGTGGCGGCTCCTACTTCTGGCCGACGCAGGACGAGGACCTGTGCTGCGGGTATTGCGGCACGATCATCTGGCGGGATGGTGGCAGCGAAGGCGAGCTCTATGCCGAGGTTATGGAGCAGGTGCCGGCACCCCCTCATGGGCCGAGTTGTCTTTGCTTCGAGTGCCTTAGGCTGACTCTTGAGGCCATTGCTGACAGGCACGGGGCGACGCTAGAGGACCTTCAGGGTTATGCCTATCAGCCGCATTTGGTGGCTGCCCGGAAGGAGGTAATCCACAAACTGGGTGGGCTGGGGCTGTCAAGGGGCATCATAGCCTCCTTGATGAACAGAACCTGGAAGGGTATCAACCAGCATTGGGAGAAGGGGCCGAGTTCGCAGAAGATCGGGGAGGCGAAATGATGCCCTACCACGAGGCTGACGGTGCGAGGGTTGAAATTGTGGGCTGGTGCCGTCATTGTAGCTTGCCTAGGACGCAGCTTAAAGCCATCGGGGTATGCGCGAATCATAGCGGTTGGTGGGGTCTTTATGTATGTCGGGCGGGGCACCGTCATCGAGTGCCCTTAACCGTGCCGGATTACAACAAACTGGCTTTATACCTGGAGGCCGGCAGGCTGGGCGCGGAACAAGGAGTGCTGTGGTGAAAAAGAAGGTACATCGTTGGCAACCTACAGAGTACACACCATGTGGTCAGCGAATAGAAACGGTCGTGACTAATGAAGGGCGGTATCTTTCGGAGGCCGTTACGTGCCAGTCGTGCAAAAAGGCCAAAACCAGGATAAGCCTGTGGCGATATGCCGGCACCATTGGCTGATCGAGTCGGCGCACGGCCCTACAAGCATGGGCATCTGCAAGTTCTGCGGTGTTGAGAGAGAGTTCAGCAACGTCCCAAAGGACTATGTTCTGGCTCCACAGGGCGCGGCGTTGCAAATCATGAGTCGTTGGCCCAAGCGTAGATTGCAAGAAGTGAGCCTGGAGGAGATTCTGGAGGGTGCAGAGCGTAGTGCCTGATGGTGAGGCTTGGCTAAGGTTAGGTATAGGTCCGGCGAGGTCGTGTAAGGTGCGGCATGGTTTGGTGCGCTGCGGCCTGGTGAGGTATGGCAAGGTTCAGGAAAGGAGATAGGCGATGTATCACGTAGACGTTACGATTGAGGGCGTTCCTCCTGGGCTTCTCATGCACAGATTTCCACAGGTCACACAGGCGGGTCTTGTGAATCCCGTCAAGCTGTCTGGCCAGAAGAAGCAGACGCCGGAGGACGAGGCCGAATATGCGGCCTATCGCCTTGAAAGCAAGGATGGGGAGGTCGGTGAGCTTTGCCAGCCAGCAGAGCATATCTACGCTGGCCTTGTGAAAGCATCCAGTGACTTTCAAATCCAGGGTAAGGGGAAAAAGACGTATCGGGAGATCATCAAAGGTCTAATCCTGATCGAGCCCGAACTAATTCCCCACAAGCAGATGAAATACCGTATTGACGCTCGTCCGGCCCGAGTTCAGAGGGCGCGAATTATCCGCCATAGGCCGCATCTGCCTGAGTGGAGCCTGTCTTTCCGGCTGACTTGCTTGGAGGGCGACTTGCTACCCGTGGAGGTTCTGAACGCTATTCTGGTCAAGGCGGGTCAGGCGGTCGGTATAGGCGATTATCGTCCACGCTTCGGACGCTTCGTGGTGACGAAGTTTGAGACTATATAAGGTGAGGCTGGGTAGGGTGGGGCTTGCTACGGTCAGGTGTGGAGAGGCAAGGTTTGGTGTGGAAGGTCCGGCTCGGTGTGGCAAGGCATGGCTGATGGTTAGGGTGCGGTTAGGCTTGGTACGGTCGGGTCTGGCGCGGCCAGGAATGCTTCGGCGCGGTAAGGCGCGGTCGGGTCGGGCATGGCGTGGCTGATGGTTGTGGTAGGGTCGGGTGAGGCTAGGCTAGGTGGGGTTGGGCTAGGTGGGGCGAGGTTAGGGTTATCGCATGGCTGACGCCGTAGAGCAATTCAGGGACGATTTTCTAGCGTTCTGGAGGGGAAGGTACAAGAGCCTTCCCCTCTCCACAACCAGCCTGATCGCCGTCACCAAGGGCGGGCAGGACAACAGTCACCCGCGCCCGAAGATGCTGGAACGCTTGGAGGCGGTGGCTGCTCTAGGGTGTGTGAGCCGGCGTCACTACGCGGCCTACGCGGTGGCTTGGGCCTATGACTTCGAGGGTGGGTCCCGCCACCGGGAGCAGGTTGCCAAGAAGTTCCATATCTCTCTCGCCACCTTCACGCGCCGAGTTCGGGAGTTCTGGGAAGCCTTGTTCTTGCAGTGTCATGGGGTTGCTCCTGGTGTAGAATCAAGCAAGGAGGAGTGATGATAGAGATCGTTGAGATAGGTACTTTTATGCCAGATTTCTCGCCTGGGAACAGTAGGGGTGGCCCTTGCTATATTGTGGCGAGGCTCAATGGCGGGTCAGCTAGGGCTATGGCATGGCAGCGGGAGATACCCTTCTTCACAGTTTTCGCAGAGTTGGTATGGGGTCTAGTCGAAGATCAGAGCCGTGTGGGTAGAGAGGGCAACTATAGGTTGAATCTGCGCTGTACTAACTGTGGGCATAAGTGGCCTGTAGAGTTGCCGAAGGGCGTAAGGGCTAACAGCAAATACATTGATTGCGTTAACTGTGGCTGCGGTTCCTTCGTGGACGCAATAGAGGGCAATGTTCAGATGGCCTGGTGACTCAAATGAGCCAAATGAGTCGAATGAGCCATTTGAGCCGAATGAGCCAAATGAAACTTGACAGCCTAAAAACGGCCTGTTATTGTTAGAATAGCTACAAGTGTCAGGAGATGCCCCGTCGGGTCCGGCGGGGCTTTTTCATTTGGGCGATGACGTACTTAACTGCTGCCTCGATGTATGGGGGTGGTGTTATTACCTCTCGCTCCCACCGGGCGACGGTGTTCTTGGAGACTCGTAGCAAGGCGGCAAGGTCGGACTGTGAGAGCCCCGCCTGCTGCCGGAGGGTGCGGATGTTGCCGTCAGTCATAGGTTTGGGGCCAGTCGAACGCGCTGGCGCAGTCAAGGCGAATGACGCGGAGTTCTGCTAGGTTGGAGTGCTGTTGACAAACGGGATGGCACAGGTCACAGGGGCAGAGAAAGCGCTTGATCGCGGGTCGGCCGCACCCTGGCCCAATGCAGCGATCATTGCTGTTCGCGTCGAGTCGCCCCGTGAGTTTGTGGAGCCAGAAGTTGCGCGAGTCTGGGCTGATGACGGCGAAGTTACCGCCTGGATGGAAGCCCAACGCTTCAAGGCCCTTTTGCTCGGTGAAGGTGAAACAACCCCCTCTCATACTTCCAGAGATCTCCACCCATCCCCAAGCCGTTCCCCGCCCGTTACGGATCGAGACGGTCGGGATGCGCTGCTTGATGAGTCGTCTTATCTCGGCGATCTCGTCCTTGGTGCTCATCGTTGTGGCCATTCCCTTATCTCCTCTCTGGCAGCCACCCCGTCGCTGCCAAGTGCAACAATGCCTCAGCCTGTTCCCGCATCCTGTCCAGTTCTCGGACAGAGAACCGGGCCCCCGGCCTCTTCCGGCCTTGGTACTCGCCGGCGCGTATGCGGTCGGCGTAACTCGGACCAGGCGGACGCCAGGCATCCTTCCAACTGTCGGGATCGTTCCTCATCTCTGTGCTCCCTTCCTTCCCCCCGGCCAGGAGAAAGGCTCCTGAACGGAGGGCAGGCGATGGAGCTAGCTCTGTTCTCGCCTAGCTTGACGCCGGGCTGCGCGTTCGGCCTTCTTCCTGCGTTGCTCTCGCTGCCTGCGCTTTCGTGTTCTAGACACAGGCGTAGAGCGGTCGGTCAGGCTTTGGCGCTGCCGATAGATAGCCTTTGCCACGCCGTTCGGGATGACGAATCGGCTGCGCCCCTGAGCGTCCACCACTTGAAGCAGGATGGCGAACCCGGTGTCCTTCTCGCGCACCGACTGGACTACGTATGTCACTTGATTACCCACGAACGGAACGGCCGTCAGAATCGTTGTGGGCCGTGTCTTGGTGACATCGGGAAGCCCTTCGAGTGCGCCAACGTACCGGTCGAACGTCGCATCTGCCTGCGGCTCTTGCATCGCTATCACCTCCTTTCCTCTCCCACGAGCCGGATGGCTCCGGCTCTAGGGGCAGGCTTGGAGGCTAGACATTCCTCTCAAGTTGGCGGAGGTCCTCCCCATGATCCAGGTAATCGAGCATATCAAGAAGGCGCTCGTCAATTCTGGCGAGGTCGTCAAACTCGCCATCATCATCGGTGCCTTCAGCCTCGAAGTGTGCTGGTAGGCGTTGCCGCAACTGGTGGGCTAACTGAATGATGCTGTCTAGCCTTTCATCAATGGTCGGCTGCTTGGCCATTTGCTCTCCTCCTTTCCTCTCTAGGGTATACCTACCGTATACCTTTGTCAAGCGATTTCAGGGGCAATTTCGGACGAATTTCGGTGGGCTGAGCCCTGAAAAACAGGCGAGGTAACAGGGTGGCACGTAGCAGCACGACTTTTCGGAAGGGGCAGAGCGGCAACCCTAACGGCCGACCTCGTAAGGGCAAGGCCATGACGGACGAGCTGCAATGTCTTCTTAGGAAGAAGGTCTGGCCCTTCAACAAGACCTGCCGGGAACTCATCGCACTGCGGCTTGTCGCGTTAGGGTTGGAGGGGGAGATCAGGGCCATCCAGTACATCTATGACCGTCTGGACGGCAAGCCGCCGCAGGCTGTGGAGCTTACTGGCGACGAGCGGAAGCCGCTGCGTCTCACATACGTGATTCCGAACGAGGGTAAGGATGGTAGTAGCGACGGCTGAACGTGCTGAGAAGCGCACAGTAGAAATGATGCCCGGCGGACAAGCCGGGTTCTTCGTTTCTGAGGCTCGCTATCCTGGCTTGTTCGGTGGTGTCGGTGCTTCCAAGACATTCTCTGGCCTACACAAAGCTATAGTCTTTGCTGACGAGCATCCTGGGGCTCGTATCCTCATTACTGAGCCGACGGCGAGGATGCTGAAGGATGTCCTGCTGCCCACGATCCGGCAGGAGATAGGACAGAACGAAGGGCTTGAGTGGACCCTGCACGGTAGCCTTGGGGACCAGGACATCGTGTTCCGTAATGGCTCCGTCTTTCTGCTTCGTTCCGCGCTGCTTATGACCCCTGATATGCTCTCTGGACTCTTCCTTGCTGCGTTCTGGATGGATGAGGTTGCGCTAGGGGATCAAGAGCGCACATTCAGGCAACTCCAGGAGCGGCTTCGGCAGCCTGGTGACTTCCCATATCAAGGCTGGGTGACAGGGACGCCTCGCGGCATGAATTGGTGCTGGCGGCTGTGGCGCTCGGAGCGCACGGAGGCATTTGAGGCTTTCCATGTCAAGACGCGGGAGAACACTTACCTACCTGAAGGCTACTACGAAGACCTACTCGCTAGCTTCGGCGAGACGCCGTTTGCCCGTCAGGAGCTTGGGGGCGAGTTCGTGGCCTTCCAGGGCCTCATCTATCCAATGTTCAGCACCGGGGCAGGCGGGCACGTTCAGGAGCCGCCTGGACGTGGCGAGTTCCTGCGTGTGGCTGCTGGCGTGGACTTCTCGGGCGGGACATCGCCCAGCGTCATTGAGGTCTATGGCAAGCGGGAGAGCCGGAGACTATCGGGTCTTGACGAGTTCTACAAGACGGCCTGCTCCATAGAGGATCTGATCGAGGCGGCGGCAGAGCTACAGGTGAAGCACCAGATCAGCCGCTTCTACTGCGATCCTTCGGGCAAGGAGGAGATGGAGCAGATGGCCATGGCCGGCCTGCCTGTAGCACCAGCGCCAGTGAAGGATGTGAACCTGGGCATCAAGCTGGTCAGCGGCTTGCTCTCTGGACATGGCATGACCCTCTCCTCGCGGCAAGTCCACCAGATAACTGAGATGTACCAGTACCAGTGGAAGGAGCAGAGAGGGACTGACCAGTTCCTCGACGAGCCGCTGAAGGCCAACGATCACTGCTGCGACGCGACGCGCTACGTGGCGACGGCGCTCATCGAGCCGCCGTCTTCGCCGCCGAGGGTGGTTAGCACGAGGCTAAGGGTGTAGGAGGAACTATGGGACCCAAGGACGTAGAGCGTGTTTACAAGGACGGATTTGAGGCGTTGGAGCCAGCTCAACGGGTTGCTGTTCTCAAGTCTCCTGGTTTTGACTACTGGCATTACCTCAAGTCGCTAGGTGCTCTGAAGGACTGTTGGCCCGCAGCGCAGTTGGCCGATTTCAGCAAGGAAGTAGGTTGGAGCGCCTGATGCCGCTGCCCAAGCCTGAGTTCAAGAACGTCAAGGACCTGTACGACGCGGTGAGCGCTGACTGGTCGGACCTGCACGCTCAGGACGAGGAGATGGAGCGGCTCAGGGATATGACGTACCACGTTCCCTTCACAGAGCCGCAGGGCGTCGAGGGCTATCAGGTACAGCCGATCCGCTCCGGCTGGACGAGGGCCGGTATCAGGGCCTTCAAGGGCATGTTCAGCGACAAGCCTAGATTCCGCCACGACCCGGGTCTGAGTGCTCCGTCGCATCGACAGTCGGAGCGCATCGAAGGCTTCCTCAACACGGCACCCTGGGCGATAGAGGCGGCCTTCGGGCCGTTTTGGGAGCCCAGCGTCGAGGACTGCGGGGTCTTCGGTCGCGGCTGGGTGGAGGTCTTGCCGAAGTTGGAGCGATGGGCTAGTGACCCTGACTATCCGCGCAAGGGCAAGGGCATAGACCCTGAGACTGGCAAGGACGTACCAGCCAACGAGAGCAAGAAGGCATACGAGGCTCGGCGCGAGAAGTGGAAGAAGGATGCTCTGCCGGCCATTCGCATCCGCCACCTGGCCGCTGATAGCGTCTACGCTCTCATCACCGAGCACTACAGGGTTCTCCAAGCCGTGCGCTACGTCGAGATCACCCTGGCGGAAGCGGCAGTGAAGTGGCCTAAGCAATTCGAAGAGGCATACAACGATGAGGGCAACGACCCCACCGACGAGGTGCGGACCTACGAATACGTTGACGAGGAGTGGCACGCCCAGGCTGCCGAGTACAAAGACATCAAGGAACTCGTCCAGGAACCCTACAGGCACCACATGAAGATGTGCCCGTGGGTGCTCGTCGAAGCACTGACCAACGCCTCGTCTGACCCTAACAAGCGCTGGGAGCCGTATCTGAAGCAGGCCAAGGCTGTCGGCATCGCTATGGATGCCCAGTTGACTCGTAAGGCCACTATCACGGAGTTGTGGCCATTCCCGCAGCCCGTTATCGAAGACCCCAACAAGGCGGAGGACCCCGAGAAGAGTCATGAGTATCTTGAACTCAAGCCCCCTATGGCGCTCTACCTCTATGGGGGCAAGACGTTCCGCATCGAGAACTGGGGCGGCTGGGAGCCGGAGGCCGAGAACCTTTGGAACAAGTTTCAGCGTGCGCTCGACCGGATGCTGCCCGATGTCGGCGCGGAGATCGCCGAGGGTAGCAGCGGGACGCCTGCCTGGACCTGGCGACTCAGGGGCCAGATGCAGGATCGGGATATGAAGGGGGCCATCGATGCTCTTAGTCTCTCTGCTAAGCGCATCGGCCAGGCGATCCTCCGGGCCATACAGAGCAAGTGGATCGATGAGACGGTCTATATCGGCCGGGAGACGAAGGAAGGCACGGAACCCATCAAACTGAGTCCCAAGGACATCGAGGGCCAGATCAACCGTATCGACGCCTCGGTGAGCAGCAAGAAGCTGATCGACCGCAACGCAGACCTCGGAGCCATGAAGATGGCCATTGACATGGGCCTTGGGATGCGCTGGGCGGGTGAGAACCTGGCCGATATCGAGAATATGCAGGAGGTCATGGACGAAGCGCTGCTGGAAAAGATTGAGTACAGCGAGCCGATGATCCAGCAGCTACAACTGGATGTCATGGAGCGTGCCGATCTGATCGAGGCGCGTGAGGCCACCGTGCCGCCGGAGGAGGTGGCGCGGATGCTGCCGTTCCTGCCGCCAGGGGTCCAGGCAGCGATACGCAATGTGCAGATGCCGGGGCTAGGCAGAGGTGGCGTGCCGGTGGGAGCGCATCCTATCACCATGACTCGCACAGGCGTCGGGACGGCAACGCCTGGCGGTCCGACGCCTTACGCTAGGGAACCTGGCGGGCCGACGGAGTTTGAGACTTGACCGAGCGGCTGTCTGAGCGCTGGGAAACCCGCGTCGAGAAGGGTGGGCGTCGAGAGGTCGAGCGGCGCCGCCTGACGCGCAACTACTTCGGCGAAGGAGGCCGGCAGCTTACTGGGGCTGAGAGGGATCAGTTGCGAGACATGATGATCTTGGAGCCGACTGGTCAACAGATGACGCCAGTACTCTTGGCTCGACAGAAGGCGAACAAGACGGAAGGCACGCCTGATATCCCGAAGGACTGGTGGGTCTGGATGTTGGCAGGAGTGGAGGGGCTGTTGGGCCACCCGCCGGGAGAGGAGGGCGGCTGATGCACCTGATCGTTGACGGCTACGGCTCCGACGTTGGGCGTCTGAGCAGCCTCGATGTCGTCAAACGCTTCCTCACTGACACGCCCGACGCCATCGGGATGAAACGCATCTCGCCCGTCTATGTCTGCCAGTACCAGGGGGAGAACGACGAGCAGTGCGGCGTCTCAGGCTTCGTGATCATCGCCGAGAGCCACCTGGCGGTCCACACCTGGCCGGAGCGGGGGATGCTCTGGGTGGACGTGTTCTCGTGCCGGGACTTCGACGCAGACAAGGTGCAGTTGGCTATCATGGCGGCATTTGACCTCAAGGCGATAGAGGTCGAGACCCTGCCGCGAGGGTTGGAGATCGAGAGCCTGGTGGAACCAGTAGGAGCTATGGACAGTTGATAGTGAGGGTCGTGGCCAAGAAGATATCCGCCCAAAGTTTGTCCAAGCCGTCGTAGACAATAGAGAGCGTGCAAAGAACAGCGAGTGCGGTAAAGACAATGAGGCAAGCAGCAATAGTTATTATTGGCGACGTTCTCATGTTCGTATCTCCCCGTTATTCGCAGTTCTCCTTGGTGCCTTGGAGTACCGCCCATATGCCAGTGGAAGGCACAGCCAAAAGAGCTATGAGCCAGGGGTTCGAGTTAAAGCCGAAGATAATGAGTACCCAGGCTCCTAGCACAAGTCCAATGCTGCCTAGAGCGGTGCTGGACAGCATCAAAGCAATGATCGCGTTTCTAATAGTCACGCCCCCTACGGTTGGGATTTTAGCACAAGAAACGAGGTAGTGGGGAAATGCCTGGAGCACCTTTGAGCGAAGCAGAAGTAACTCGGATCATCAGGGATGCTGCTCAGGTTGCCATCCAGAAGTACGGCATCCGAAACGCTGAGCAGTTCATCCAAGCCCTGATAGGGATTGCGTGGACGGAGTCCAGCTTTATACCCGACAACATTGGACCTAGTGGCGAGATCGGCCTATTCCAGTGCCACCCACGCGGTCGTGGCGCTGGCCACAGCCCAGAGAACCTTAAAAACCCATCCTACAATGCCCGCATATCAGCGGATGAGCTTGGCGCTATCTGGGCGGATGGAGAGAGCAAGGGCCAAGGTGTGGCGACCATAGCCGAGCGGCTTGTAACGGAAGGGCAGCGGCCAGCGCAGGAATACGTGGAGCGAGAAGTTCGTGGCATCCTTGAGCGCATGGGCGTCCCTTATCGTGAAGTGCCCGTTCGCGGCGCGACTGCACCAGGACGAACAACGGCTGCTGGCCAGGTAGGGCTAGGATTCGGCGCGTGGGTTGAGCAATTTGATCCCACTTTCCCTTGGCGAGATCGCATCAGGCCCGATCAGCCAGGACTCATTGGCGATGCTTGGCTAAAGACTCTGACTTCGCAAGAGCGTGCCGCAAAATATGAGCAGTATGTAAGAGCAACAGGTCAGGGCGAAGTTGGCGCTGCTCCCTACGAGCGCGAACTAGCGGGAGCCGAACTCACTAAGGCTGAATACGAGATTGGGACTCTGCCCTATGGCATCGACATCGGCGAGTACGAGAGGCAGCGCCAGTATTGGCTCGACAAGATCGATGCTGGCACGACGACGGCTGAACAGGCGATCAACAAGTTCTACGCCTGGCTCTCCGGCGCTCAGGAGGCAGGTCGCCGCGCCGAGACAGCTATGGAGCGGGCCGAGCGCACTCTGAAGGAGGAATACTTCCCGCAGGCAGAACCGAGAGGGATGCTGGCGACGGTGGCCGGTCGTTACGACCTGCCCTTCACGCCCTTGCGCGGCATCCCTGAAGCCGAGATGCCCACGTCGGAGGAGATGTACTCCAGGTGGCACGAGACTATGGGCATCCCTGAGAGAGCGCCAGCGCTTCCAGAAGTGCCGAGCATCCCTGCGGTGCCACAGCCGCCGGGGGCTGATGCGGCGAGGGCGTTCGTTGACGACCTTCTCAGAAGACACCAACAGCGACAAGCGATGGGAGTAGCGTGATGTGGAAGATTCTATGGAGTACCGACCGCAATAGCGCCTATCTGGTTAACCCACAGGGGCAGACTGTCGGCAAGTGGTTCCGGGGCAACCCAGGTGCCTCGACCTTTGACATCTCTCAATATCAGCTAGGGCGCGGCTTCCCTCAAACGTGGCAAGGTCAGAGCTTTACGTCATTCGAGGTTGTGCGCGGGCCTGGCGTGGAACCGTCAGGGGCTTACTACGCGACAGATGGTGGCGGGGCAACCCCGATGCCAACTGGCTACGGAGGCGTCGGTGCTGGCGGCGGGGCCACGGTGCCTGCGACGGCTGGCGCTGGCGAAGGATACGTCTATCCTGAGTGGTACACCGAACTCTATGAGGCGCTTACTGGCTTAGGCTTGAGCTATGCCGAGGCCCAGGCCGCTCGTGAGGAGAACCGACGCCAGTTCGATGAAGATCTGCAATATCGGACGTGGGCCACTGGGCAGGAGATCGCCGTCGCCCGCGAGCAGATCGCCAGCACCGAGGGGATGCAGAAGTATGACTGGCAGATGCGGCTGCAAGAGCTGGAGAGGCAGCAGGCCCACGATATCCAGATGCTCCAAATGGACTGGACGGAGCGGCACAAGGCGGCGGACAAGGAACTGGCCATGCGGCTCAGGGAGATTCAGGGCCAGGAGCGGATCACTGCCGCTGAGCGCTGGGCACGGCCCATCGATTATCTGGCCTACAACCGCTGGATGCTTGGACAGCAAGCAGCTACGACCGAGGAGGGGCTGCCAGTTGGGGCACCAGTATTCCAGACTGGCGAGCCTGCAAAGGCGGTGGGTGCTGGTCCTGTGCCGACAGCGGACATCTACGGGCAGAAACTCGCTGCTGGCGGGCGCATACAGGAGTTTGGAGCCTGGGGCGGGCCGACAACGCCAGTGGACGGTACGCCTTGGATCGCGCCGCACAAGACACCTCTGACAAGTTGGTCGGTGATGCCTGGGCAGGCACAGCAGATGGCCTACGCTCGCTGGCGGAAGAGGGGCATCATGCCTGAGACAGCAGAGCAAGCAATCTACGCCGCTGCCCCGACGGGTACGGCGCGAGGGGTTGTGGCATACGGATAGGAGGGATCATGGACACTGAGACGAAGCCGCTCTGGACAACGATGCGGGAGGCGATGGGGAAGACGTGGAGGATAGAGTTATGGCCTGATGATGCCATGACCCAAGATGGTGGTTGTGCATTCGCTGTCAGTAGGTGGGGTGAGCAGAGGATTCGCTTAAATGCTAACCGTCCACATGACGGCAGGGATGCGTCACCTCTACATGAAATCATTCACTTTGTAAACAGAGAAGCCGCTCAAGATTGGGATGAGGCGACAGTGGAGAGGATTACAGGTAGCCTTTACGCTTATCTGCGCGGCTTTGGCTTGTGGCAGGAGTTTCCTTGGCCCGATAAGGAGAAATAGTGCCTGGACACTGGTACGACTACCTGGACGAGCGCGAGTATCGCCGCTTCTTTGAGGGGCGGCGTTTCCGTGAGGCGACGGAGCCTGAGCGCGAGGAGCCTATCGAGGAGAGGGCGTACGAGCGCTTCCGCGAGGTCGAGCGAGGGTTGCAGCCATTGACGCCAGAGCAAGAGGCGGCCAAGCGTGAGCCTCGCGCCAGGGGTCTTGAGCGTTTCCGTGAGGTACAGCGGGGGATAGAACCCGCCCTGCCCACAACGGCTCAAATGAGGGAGCACGAGTACGTCAACGAGGTCATCGAGGCTTACAGGCGCGGCGAGATCGCCTACGAAGACCTGGTGGACTTGATCAGGGGCACGGCAGTTCGCCCTGGTGGGATTCACGGTATCTTGGGGCGTTATGGCCCCGAACTTGGCCCTTATCGCGGGGAAGGCGGCTTAGGTGAACGGTTGGCCCATGTTGCTGCGCCATTCATCACGCCGCCGACTGAATATCTCCCGCCAGAAGCGCGTAGGGTTGTTGAAGCGCCACTCAAGGCAGTGGAGAAGATCCCGCTTGTTGGGCCGAAGGCTGCCGAGTTCTTCCGCAGCCTCACAAGTCCTGCTGGGCTGGCTGCCACTGCTGTCTTTCCTACTGTCATGGCACGGATGGCCGCGTATGGCGCGGGGCTCTACGGCGCGGGCAAAGTAGCTGAAGAGGCAGGTGTCCCCGTAGCAGAGACGCCGATAGGCCGGTGGGGGCCAGCGGGAATCTTGGAAACCGTTGGCGTTATTGGTGGCCCTGCTGCCGGCCCTGCCTTGGAGAGAGCGGCTGTGCGGGGTATCAAACAGGTGCCTGCGGCGGCGAGGGCAGGGGTGGCCCAGTTTGAGCGGGTGTTCCCGAAAGTTGGACGCGTGCTGATAGAGGAGCGAGGAGGGCCAAGGCCCACCATGCGTCTCACCAACGACATCCGCACCCCGGCCATGATCAACAAGAGGCTGAAGGAACTCTCCAAGGTCGAGAAGATGACGGCCAAACAGAAGAGGGAGTGGAACCGCCTGTACGCTGAGAAGGACCTGAACGAGATCCTGCGTACCGGCACCGTTGACGACCAGATGGACAACATCATCGGTGATGTGCTGGAGATGGAGCAGGAGTTGGAGCTGCGGGCAGTTGCTCGTGAGGTCACTCCGGCCCGCGCCCCCAAGTTCGGCACAGCCGAACGCGAGGCTTGGGAGGCGGAGCGGCTAGGCCGTCCCAGAGGCGAGAGGCCATCTACGCGCTTCTCACGCGAGCCTAAAGATGTACTCGAAGAGCGGCTCAAGGTCTTCCGAGAGTTCAGGGACAGTATGCGCGTCGAACCAGTGGGCGAGGAGCCTACGGTGGGCAGGCTGCGCTTCACGGAGAAGGGCGAGCTTGTCGAGGAGCCCACCTTCGCCACTGAGCGCGAGCTTGCAGGCATCCGCGAGGAGCAGGCATCCTTGGGCATCGGTGCCGGTGAGCGGCCCATCGAGACAGTAGGGCCGATGTTCGAGGGCGCAGCAGCGGGTAGAGCTGCGAGAGAAGCAGCAGACAAAGCGAAAGCAGCCTATCTTGAACAGTTCTATCAGGCTGAACGAAGTGGTAGTCTCTCGGCTCAGGCGCAAGAGGAGTTTCAGAAGTGTCTTGGCTGGGCGAAGAAACAATGGCCTCATACTGGACTAGCTGAGCAGAGAAAAATGGCCATTGGGAGAATGTATGACTCTGGTGTGCCTCTTGAGGGTTTTGCTGCTCCCCGTCCCGCTCCTTCTGCCGAAGCCGCCGCCTTCCGCCAAGCGACGGAGTTGCGGGCTGGCCGAGCGCCAACACGCGAGGAGGCGCTGGCGCGATGGCGGGCGGGATATGAGAAGCTGGGCGTGGAGCCGCCAAGGGAGCCGCCCAGGAAACCCCCTACTGCCGAGGCAGCACCACCAACGCCGCCGGAAGACCCTGTGGGCAAGCTGACACGGCTCATCAGGGCTGCGAAGCCTGTCCGCAAAGAGACGGAGGCGCTGAAACATGATGTCAAGCGGAAGCAGGCGGCGGCGCTGGGGAGAATCTTCGAGCGTTACCCAGAGGAGGCACCCTATCGGGCAAAGGGAGTTCTTAAAGGCGAATTGCCCACTGCTGCCTTCGAGCCGCCCAAGGTGAATCTGAGCGAGGCAGAGATAGGCGCACTTCGTCGCCGCATCCGCACCTTCTTTGAAGAGCAACCAGGCAGACAGTTTGCCGAACTGGATGTCAGGGACGCGCTGGAGAATATGCTGGCTGGCAAGCAGCCAACGTGGGGTGAGATAGGGGCGTTGCAAAGTGTCTTTGGCCGGGGGCTTGGGAGAGCGCTAGAAGCTAAGATGCCTCCTCTAAAGAGGGTATGGAGAGAGGCACTACAGATATGGAATCTCTCCAAGGCTTTCAGGGCAACCCTTGACCAGAGTTGGCACCTCCGCCAAGGCATCCTGGTGCTCCCACGCCACCCCTTTGCGAGCATTAAGGGCGGATGGAAGGGCGTCCAAAGTCTATGGAGAAGTCAGACGCATGACGACAGCATCCGTTTTCTCACTCAAGGGAAGCAGGCTGGTGAGATTTCACCTAACCTGTTTGTGGCTCGGGTTGGTCCTGAAGCGGCTGCCGTGGAGCGAGCGGAGCCGTTCATCTCTAGCTATGCCGATCTAATTCCTGGCATCAAGCAAGCAAGCCGAGAATTCGCAACCACCGGCAACTTCGTGCGCGGCTACATCAACTGCCACATGAATCGGGTATGGACACAGCGGCTTGGCCGAAAACTCACGGCTGAAGAGATGGATTGGACAGGGCGGCTAGTTAACTGGGGTACTGGTCGTGGCCCACTGCCAGACGAGTATAGGGAGGTGCTTGCGGCCATCTTCTGGGCTCCTGGGTACAGGACGGCTAAACCCGCCTACGTTTCACTTCTAGCTAACCCGAAGACACCAGGATTCGTCCGGCGCATGGTAGCTGAGGAGATAGTAGCCTTCGTTGGCACAGGGACAGCGGTTCTGAGTGCCCTGAAGCTGTCGGGAGTTGCTGATGTGGAACTGGATTGGCGCTCCTCAGACTTCGGCAAGGTCAAGGTTGGTAAGATGCGTGCTGACTTCTGGGGTGGCTACCAGCAACTTGCTCGCGTGGTGGGTCAACTGATAACTGGCGAACGCAAGACATTGAGTACGGGCGAGATCATGGATGTGGCTCGTCAGGAGGTTGCTGGGCGCTACATTGAGTCTGGCGAGGCTCCCTCGATGGGTCTAGCGATTGACCTCTGGTCACGTGAAACGTTTGAGGGCCTGCCTGTGACCTGGCAAGAGGTGCTGAAGAGGATGTTGCTACCTTTGGCTTGGGAGGACATCTACGAAGCGGTCAAGGAAGAGGGTGAACTAGGATTGATAGCTGCGCCGCTTGCTCATTTTGGTGTGGGCCTCTGGACCCCTGATCTTGCTGGTGTCAGAGTCGATGAACTGACGCAGAAATATGACCTGGAGGGTCGGCGCAAGAATGAGATGGCTACTGTGGAATTCGAGGAACTTGCCGAGCAGCATCCAGACCTTGCCGAAGCCCGTGAGACTCAGGTGAGGGAAGCTGCTCGCCGTGGCCGGCCTTGGGCTGAGTTTGTCCTGGAGCGCGAGGAGGGAGACGCCGAGTTCGAGAAAGGGCTGAAGGACGCCCTACTCGATCCGAAGGGGCGGACATACCAGCAACTATCGGAGGAGCTAGGCGACCATTTCTATGAATGGGCGATACGCAGCGACCAGTTCTTCGGCGAACTCGATATAGACCCGCGTGACGACTTGGATCGGAGAATCAACGCTTACTACGCGATAGAAATGCCAGCCTTCCCCACTGAGGAGGAGAGAGCCGCCTTCTTTGCTCAGAAGGAAGAGATGCTGAGAGGCGATCCCGAACTGGCAGAGGCTATTCACGATCACCAAGTTTTCAGGTTCACTGATCCCGACGTGCGTCGCTTTGTAGACCTCAAGTGGCAGGCAGACCTGGTCGCCAACGAATACTACAGCATCCCCGCCAAGGTCGGTATGTCGTTCGAAGAGCAGGAAAGGGCAGCCCGCAACGTGGCTAAGGCCCAGGCTGTTGCCAGCGCACAGGGTATCCCATTTGCCGTCGCGCTATTCGACATGAATCTACCGACGGAAGAGGAAACTGAGGCACTCATATACCACAACCTCCCCGACAACCCTGATCGCAAACTCTATCGATATGACCATCCGGAGAGGTGGGAACTGTTCAAGACCTTCTACTCCGACATTCCTCTAGGGATGGTGGAGCAGCCGGAGCCAGAGATGGCGATGGCAGGGGTGAGATAGAGAACACTTAACACGGAAAGAGGTAAGTAGGCCCGCTTTCGAGCGGGCCTTTTCTATTGGAGGTGAAGGCGTAATGCCAGAGCCAAAAGAAGAGCCGACTTCTGAGCCGAAGGGTAAGGGCGAGGAGCCAACGGCGGAACCCGAACCGACTAAACCGCCTGCTTCCCCCGAACCAGCGCCGCAGGAGCTACCGGCACCAGCCGACCCCTTCGAGGGACGTACCACGGAGGACATCCTTAAAGACCTTCAAGAGCATCGCAAGGATGACTTCGAGGCGTTCGCTCAGAGCCACCGCAAGGAGGCATGGGAGGAAGGGCGACGGCAAGGCCAGGGAGAGGGCACCAAGGCGTTCGAGGCCGAGAAGGAGAAGTGGGCGCAGGAGCAGCAGGACATCCGCACCTTCGACCACTACTCCGCGATGGCTGACTCGGATGACCCTGAGCATCAGGAGCAGTTCGCCAAGGCCATGCGGAAGCCTCAGGTCAAGGAGGCGTATGACCGGGGCGAGAAGCTGCGTAAGGGCCCGGACATTCAGGATGTCGTCACCAACGCCGTCACGAACGCCGTGGGCGGGGCGATGACCGATGTCTACCAGACGCTCAAGAATGACCCACTTCTGAAGGACATGACTGAGGAAGACCATCTGGGCATTCGGAACGAGGTCCACGAGCAGGCACAGCAGCTAAAGGCTCAGGGGCAGGAACCTCGGCCCTATACGGAACTTGTGAAGAGGTACTGCGAACTGATCATCGAGCGCGGCACCGCTGCCGGCCGCATCGCGGACGACGACACGCGTCTGCAAGAGGCTAAGGAGGACGGCCGGCGGGAAGCCTACGACGAACTCGGCATCGAGTACCCAGCGGACGAGATTAAGGGCCGCAAACCTGGCCGACTACCAACACCAGACGAGCTTGATGAGATGAGTGTCGAGCAACTAGTGGAACTAGAGAAGAAAGGTGAACTCGACAAGAGTCTCGCCGGGCACAAGTAACGATAGGAGAGAACCATGACCATTGACAACTTCAAGCCGACCATCTGGGCGGCGAAGTTGCTGAAGAACCTGAACGACGCCCACGTGTACGCCAACTGCCTCAACCAGGACTACGAGGGCGAGATCAGCAAGGCTGGCGACACGGTGAAGATCAACTCCATCGGGCGCATCACCATCGGCGACTACACAGGGGCCGACATTGGTGTCCCGGAGGAGCTTCAGGACTCGCAGTTGATGCTAGCCATCACGGAGGCCAAGTTCTTCAACTTCAAGATCGACGATGTGGACGCCGCCCAGTCCAACATCAACCTGATGAACGACGCGACGCAGGAGGCAGCCTGGGGCTTGGCGGATGCCGCCGACGTCTTCATCGCAGAGCTGCTTGCGGCAGGTGTTTCCGTTGACAACATACTCACGGCCTTGACCTCCGTGGGCACCGGCGCTACCGATGACGACGCGTACGAGGCTCTGGTTGACCTGGACGTGAAACTCACCGAGAACAACGTCCCCAGGCCGGGTCGCTGGTGCGTCATTCCGCCCTGGTTTGAGGGCGTTCTGCGGAAGGACCCGCGCTTCGTGTCCTTCGGCACCGACAAGAACCGAGCGCAGTTGCGGGGCGAGCCCGTTGGCGAGGCTTCAGGCTTCACCATCTGGATCAGCAACAACGTGCCGCTATCCGGCACCACCTACACCATCCTCGCTGGCTACAAGGGTGCCGCGACCTTCGCCGAGCAGATCCCGCCTAAGAGTTTCGAGGCTTACCGGCCCGAGGGCCTGTTTGCCGACGCTCTCAAGGGCCTGCACGTGTACGGCGCGAAGGTCTCACGGCCCTACGCTCTGGCGAGCGTGGATGTAGACGCAGCCTAGTAAAACCATAGGGAAGGAGTACGAACATGGCTGTTACAGAGATCACGCCGACTGAGTTGACGATCAACACCAAGTCGGACGACATCCTAGACGGCGATGGCACGGCGGCGACGGCCCCCGCCGAAGGCTGGCAGATCAACGCTGGGGGCATGAACGGCGACCGGCTTCTGCTGAAGTTCCTCGGCCCCGCTGGTGGCGACACCGTTGTCTTTACCCAAGGCGTCCGGCCGCCGTCTCAGCGGGCTGACCTGGGCGAGACGGGAACCGAGATCGATGACGGAGGTCTGGACCTTACCCTCGCAGCGAACGACGTAAGGTACATCTGCGTCGAGATCTCGCGTTTCGGGGACGACGAGGGCCACATCCACTGCGTTTGCACCAATGCGGCCACAACCTGCTACGCGTTCCTTCTGCCGAAGATCGCCTAGTGCGGCGCAAGAAGCTGTCTCGGGAGACTAGGGCGAAGATATCCGCATCGCTGAGGGCGAGGCGGGTGGAGGTCCCCTCCCCTCTGCCTGCCTCGCCCAAGCGAAGGGAAGTACGCCCGCTGCTGCACGGGCGCCCTGCTCCCAGAACAGGAAAGAGGTTCTGATATGGGATACAAAGACAAAGTTCGACCGTTGCCCACTCACGGCTCCCAGCGCTTCGCCCAGGAGGGCATCTATCCCTATACCACGCCTACTGTCACTCCCACTGGTACATGTGTCCCAGCCTGCCTAGAGTCCGAGGTCGTGGCCGGCGGGCAGACGATCATCCTGACCATTTCGCAAGGCAAGTGGGCGAAGGCAGGTACAGTCTTCAACGCTGCACGGCAGGCGATCATCAACGGTCTGGACTCGGCGCAGGCTGAAGCTGCTGGTTGGGATGCGGAGGTCAAGGCTAAGGAGGTTGTGACGGCTGTCGTCCGCACCAGCGACACGGTGGTCACGATCACCCTCACAGCGGCGGCGGCTTACGCCACCACAGCTACAGAGACCATCACTATCACCGTCCCCGCAGCCGCGATGGAAGGCCAGTATGTGCCTGTCGTAGCAGGTACGTTTGAAGTGACCACGGGATCGTAGGAGGTTGAGTATGTTGCAGAGGAACGCTCAATACACAGTCTTGGAGCTTGAAGAGGGCAGTTTCGCCACCAGGAACTCGCAGGACTACAAGAACTCCTACGGGCGTGGCCTGAACCTTATCGTCACGCTGGCTAATAAGGCTGGCACCGTTGGGTTCACGCCGAAGGTTCAGGGCAAGACCCCGGCAGGTGTCTACTACGACCTCTGGACGGCGGCGGCGGAACTTCTCGCCAACGGCGTAGCTGTCTACCAACTGACTCCCGAAGAGGTTGCTACGGCCACCGGCGTCACCGAGAGCAAGATCGCTCTCCTGCCTGCTGTCTTCAGGGTTGTCCTCGAACTGACGACTGGTGCTGGCGATGGCAACGAGTTCGACACGCTGGTAGAAGCCGACGTGTTGATATAGGAGGAGCACCATGCACAAGAGACGATTCAAGGGCTTCGACTATGAGGCCCGAAATCCGAAGCCGCCGAAGTCGCCGGAGGAGCCGAAGGGCGAGTGGATTCACAAGGGTGGCGGCTGGTACGAGAACACGGTGACGAAGGAGCGACGAAGGGGGAAGTAGCCATGCCCTATTCCATACGAAAGCGAGGAAAGAAGTGGGCTGTGGTGAACACTGAGACTGGCAAGGTCAAGGGTCGCCACGATTCTAGGGCAGCGGCTCAGCGCCAGGTTAACCTTCTACGCGGCGTTGAGCATGGCTGGAAGCCCACTGGCAAGCCTGCTAGGAAGGTAAGGAAGACCAGGAGAGCGAGGAAGTAGATGGCACGAAGACTAACAGAGGCGGAGAAGCGTCGCCGCGCAGCAGCCCGACGGCGGGCGCGGGAGCGAGCAGCAGCAGGTGCGGCTGCCGAGACCCGTCG
>DAOUDQ010000275.1:0-2702 GCA_034431045.1 Dehalococcoidia bacterium
GGCTTCATCGAGCCCGTCGTCAAGGAGCTGCCCATGGAGTACGCGGTGGAGTTGAACCGCCTCATCCAGCTTCAGATGGAGGGAGCGGTCGGCTAGGCTGGGGGTGGCTTTCCCCTCCCGGCAAGCCTAGCGCTAGACAAAGAGAGCGGGCATCTCTTTCGCCCCAGGGGGAAGGGAGCAATGCTCGCTCTTCAGCAAGAGGAATTGTGCCGTTGACTTCGATCATGAAACAGGCGGCGAAGGGGTTTTCCCGCCAGGTGGTGGAGGAACTCTCTTTGCTGCGTAGCGAGCCGCCCTGGCTGCGCCAGCGCCGCCTGGAGGCCTGGCGAGTCTACGAGGCCACGCCCATGCCCACCCTTCAGGACGAAGATTGGCGTCGCACCGATATCAGCACCCTCGCCCTCGACCAACTCCTACCTTTCGCCGAAGCACCCTACCCTGGCGTGGATAGCGTAGCCCAGCTGCCCCAGGAGCTACGCGCCTTGCTGGGCGAGGGTCAGCCGGAGGGCGGCCTCCTGGTTCAGCACGACTCGCAGGTGGTTCACGGCTCGGTGGCCGAGGAAGCGGCGAAGCAGGGGGTCATCTTCGCCAGCCTGGAGGGCGCCGTCCGCGAACAGCCGAGACTGGTGAAGCGCTACTTCATGACCCGCTGCCTGCCTCCAGAGCACGATAAGTTCGCCGCTCTCCACGGCGCCCTATGGAGCGGCGGCGTCTTCATCTACGTGCCCCGAGGGGTGGAGGTGGCCCTGCCGCTACGGGCCTGCCAATGGCTGGCCAGGCCGGGCCTGGCCGTCTTCCCTCATACCCTCATCGTGCTGGAGGCAGCGAGCAAGCTCACCTTCATCGCCGAGCAGTTCTCGCCCGAGCTGGACGGCCAAGCCCTCTCCTGCGGTTCCACCGAGGTCTATCTGCACGCGGGAGCGCAGCTCCGCCACGTCTCGGTGCAGCAACTGGGGCAGCAGGTGTACAGCCTGGGGGCGCAGCGCCACCTGCTGGAGGGGGACAGCAGGCTGGACTCCCTGATCATCGGCCTTGGGGGGAAGCTCACCAAGTTCTTCGTGGAGAGCGTGCTGGAAGGCCCCGGGGCCAACGCCCAGATGCGGGGTCTGGTCTTGGGCGGCGGTGATCAGCACTTCGACCACCAGACGCTGCAGGAGCACATCGCCCCTCACTGCTCCAGCGACCTGTTGTTCAAGGTGGTGGTCAAGGATCAGGCTATGTCGGTGCACCTGGGTATCGTGCGGGTGCACCGCGATGCCCACGGCACCGATGCTGCTCAGACGGTGCGCAACCTCATCCTGAGCGAGGGGGCCAAGGCTCACCCCATCCTACCTCTGGAGATCGAGGCCAGCGACATCAGGCGCTGCAGCCACGCGGCAACCGTCGGCCAGGTCGACGAGAGCCAGCTCTTCTACCTGATGAGCCGTGGCCTCAGCCGCCAGGACGCCCAGAAGCTCATCGTGGATGGCTTCTTTGAGCCTGTTCTGGAGGCGATCCCCCTGTTGAGCATCCAGCATAGGCTGCGGCGGGCGGTCGACGAGAAGCTGGGCTTGGCCAGGCCATGAGCGACTTCATCAAGGTAGCGGAGACCGGCGACATCCCGGTGGGGAGGGCGAAGGTGGTGGTTGTGGGCGATAGGCGTATCGCCCTGTGCAACGTAGACGGCCAGTTCTTCGCCATCGACGACCTCTGCACCCACGACGGCGGCCCCCTCGATCAGGGAGAGCTGGAGGGCGACGTCATCGAGTGCCCCCGCCACGGCGCTCACTTCAACGTCAGGACGGGCAAGGTGCTGGCCCTGCCCGCCGTCAAGCCCCTTAACACCTATCCCCTCAGGGTGGAGGGCAGCGAGATCCGGGTGGCTCTGCCATGAAGCCGGCGCGGGTGAGGACGGTGTTTGACGTACAGGCCATCCGCCAGGACTTCCCCATCCTCAGTCGTCTGGTGCATGGCAAGCCGCTGGTCTATCTGGACAATGCCGCCACCACGCAGAAGCCCCGGGCCGTCATCGAGGCCCTGGTCCACTTCTACGAGCAGCAAAACGCCAACATCCACAGGGCCATCCACACCCTAGGCGAGGAGGCCACCGCCGCCTATGAGGAGACGCGGGCCAAGGTCTCTCGGTTCATCAATGCGCCCCGGCCGGAGAACATCATCTTCACCCGCAGCGCCACCGAGGCCCTGAATCTGGTGGCCCATGCTTGGGGTCGGCCCAACATGAGGGAGGGGGACGAGATCGTCCTCACCCAGATGGAGCATCACAGCAACATGGTTCCCTGGCAGCGCCTGGCCCAAGAGGTAGGGGCCACCGTCAAGTACATACGCGTCACCGACGAGGGGACCCTCGACCTAGACGGCCTGGACGATATTATCACTGGGAAGACCAGGCTGGTGGGCGTGACCCAGGTCTCCAACGCCTTCGGCACCATCAATCCCCTGGGCAAGATCATCGCGGCAGCCCATCGGCGGGGCGCCCTGGTGGTGGTGGATGGGGCTCAGAGCGCGCCTCACATGCCGGTGGACGTTCAGGCCATGGACTGCGATTTCCTGGCCTTTTCCGCTCACAAGATGCTGGGCCCCACGGGAGTGGGCGGCCTCTACGCCCGCTACGAGCTGCTGGAGGCGATGGAGCCCTACCAGAGCGGCGGGGAGATGATCCGCCGCGTGCGCCTGGAGGATGCCACCTGGAACGATGTGCCCTG
>DAOUDQ010000276.1:0-6496 GCA_034431045.1 Dehalococcoidia bacterium
TCCTCCCCCAGGCCATCGAGCTCGTAGTAGGGCCCAGCCAGGTCCGCCGCGCTGGTGCGACAGCTATCCACGATGAGCAGCAGTACTACCAGTCCAATGAGCAGATAGGGAAGAATAGGTAGCGGCCTGGATCTGGAGGCCACCCTGTCATCGCCCTCAGCGGTGGCCTGGCTGTCGACGACACCCATCGGGGGGTCTTTACCTCGACTCTCTATGAACGGGACGCCTGGGAGCGCGCCGCCCCCCTTTCAGCAAAAAGGCCTGAAGATAGGTCTTCAGGGCCTATTGAGACCACCGTACAAGATGCTACTGGGTTGCCAATGCCGCCTTGGCCGTTTCCACCAATCGGGCAAAGGCGTTGCCCTCACGGACTGCTAGGTCGGCTAAGACCTTGCGGTCGATATCTACCCCCGCCTTGTGAAGGCCGTCGATGAAGCGATTGTAGGAGAGGCCGTGCAGGCGAGCAGCGGCGTTGATGCGCGCTATCCAAAGGCGGCGAAACTGCCCCTTGCGGTCCCTGCGATGCTCGTAGGCATAATAGAGGCCGTGGATCAGAGATTCGCGGGCCCGTTTGAAAAGGCGGTGGCGCACACCGCGATGACCCCGCGTCTGGGCGATCACCCTCTTGTGTCTTCGCCTCTTGGTGACCCCTCTCTTGATCCTGCTCAAAGACTGTCTCCCTTAGCCAGCTAACTAAAGGCTAGGCGCCCCCATAGGGAAGAAGGCGGCGTACGCGCCGGCGAAAGCTGCGGTGTAACGGGCGCATCGTATCGAACTCGCCTTTCACCGCCTGTCGCTTTTTGCGACGAGCGTTATTGATGTGAGACTTCCGCCGCAAGATCTTGCCCCGCCCACTGATAGCAAAGCGTCGCTTCACGCCGGAGTGAGTCTTGAGTTTAAGTTTGGCCAACCGGCTCCTCCCCCGCCTCTTTCACGGCCTTGGGCACCTTTTTGTTGCTGGGCGCCAGGATTGTGGTCAGGAAGCGGCCCTGCATGTTGGCCGCCCTGTCGATGGCTGCCAGGTCTTTCAAGTGGCCACAGAAACGCTCCAGCAAAGCGTGCCCCGTCTCCGGATGAACCATCTCCCGCCCGCGGAACCTCACCGTCACCTTCACCTTGTCCCCTTCCCGAAGCAGTCTCTCCGCCAAGCGAACCTTCCGCTCTAGGTCATGCTCGCTAATGTGAGGGCGCATCCGCACCTCGCGCAGCAGCAGGCCCTTCTGATGCTTGTGAGCGTCCCGTTCCTTCTTGGACTGCTTGTACTTCCACTTGCCGTAGTCCAGAAGGCGGCAGACAGGTGGAGTGCCGTGGGGATCAACCTCTACCAGGTCGAGGTCACGTTCCTTCGCAAGGGCCAACGCCTGGGAAATAGGCAAAGCACCCAGGTTCTCGCCTGCGTCCCCTATTACCCGAACTTCTCTAGCTTTGATCCCTTCGTTGACGCGAAACCGCTGTTGTATAACCCTTACCCTCGCGGAAAGAACGCCCTATCCGCCGACGGTGTAGCTAAGTGTAGCATACTTTGTCAAGGGTCTTCAATCCTGGGCCAGCAGAAGGAGGGCACGGCCCTGCTCCACCCTTTGACCTAGCGACACGTAGACCCCCTGCACCCGACCCGACCGGCGAGCCTTCAGGTCGTTATTCATCTTCATGGCCTCGATGACGATAAGAATGTCGCCGGCCTTGACAGTGTCACCCGGCGAAACGCAGATCTGCCGCACTATGCCCATCATGGGAGACAGAACCAGCCACTCAGCGAGCTCCGACGGCTCGGCGGCTAGGGCCCTGGCCGGAAGCTGGGGCATCTGCCTCTCACGACCCTCCAAGAGCACTGAGTAGCGCCGGGAACCGATCACAATGTCGAAACCGCCGCTACGCTCCTCAGCAAAGAACTCATGAGGGCGATTGCCCACGATGAGGGAGAAGAGACCTGTGTAGCCGATCTGCTTCAGGCTGGTAGTGTACCAGCGATTGTTGATGCGCACTCGCAGCCCCTTGGGGCCCTCCTCCACCTCCACCCCCTGCACGGCGTCACCCAGACGCATCAAGTACTTTTCCGCCATGTCATCCTTCGCATTCCCCAGTCTCGCTCGCGCAGTCCGCTGCGTCTGCTTTGAAGTCGCCAAGGGCCGCTAGAAACGTCGGTCGGCGACGAGGAAGTGAGGGCTTCTTTTCTCTTATTGTGAGCTAAGAGGCAAGCAGCTACCAGAGCGATCTGCTCGTTCTCCAGTTCGTCCTGCTGATCGAGACGGAAATGCTTCTCCAGGAAAGCCGTGTCCAGGGTGCCAGCGATGAAGTGAACGTTGTCCATCATCTGGAGATGGAAAGGTATAGTGGTGCTCACCCCCACGATCTTGAACTCTTGGAGGGCGCGGCGCATCCGCCGGATGGCCTCAGGACGATCGCGACCCCAGGCGCTGAGCTTAGCGATAAGGGGGTCGTAGTAGTGGGGGATGCTTGTGCCCTCATAGAGGGCAGAGTCCACTCGCACGCAGGGGCCGCCCGGCTCACTCACGAAGCTCACCCTGCCCACCGAGGGCAGGAACTCGTTGAAGGGGTCCTCGGCGGCAATGCGGCACTCGATGGCCCAGCCGCGCAGCCTGATCTCGTCTTGTCGGTAAGGCAAGGGTTCATTGCTCGCCACCAGCATCTGATCCGCCACCAGGTCAACCCCCGTCACCAGCTCCGTCACCGTATGCTCCACCTGAAGGCGGGTGTTTGCCTCCAGGAAGCTGGGATTGCCCTCCTCGTCCAGGAGGAACTCTATGGTGCCTACGTTGGCGTAGTGGGCAGCCTTGCCAGCTCTCACCGCCATCTCAACGAGCCGCTCACGCAAAGCCTTATCGACCGCGGTGGAGGGCGCCTCCTCGATCATCTTCTGGTAGCGGCGCTGGATGGAGCACTCCCTCTCGCCCAAGGCAACGACGTTCCCATGGTGGTCAGCGACGATCTGCACCTCGATGTGACGCACCGGCTCCAGGAACTTCTCCAGATACAGAGCGCCGTTGCCGAAGGCCGAGCCCGCCTCACGGCTGGCCACCTCCAGGGCGATGGGTAGCTCCTCGGCCCGAAAAACAGCGCGGATACCCCTGCCACCACCTCCCGCCGCCGCCTTGACGAGAATGGGGTAGCCGATGCGGGTGGCGGCCAGAGCGGCCGTGTCGGCCGTGGCCAGCTCCTTGCTCCCAGGCACCACCGGTAGGCCCGCCTGGCTCATCAAACGGCGAGCCTTGATCTTGTCCCCCAGCAGACGAATCGACTCGGGGCTCGGCCCCACAAAGGTAATGCCGTTTTCGCGGCAGGCTTGGGCAAAGTCGGCGTTCTCGGCCAGGAAGCCGTAACCGGGGTGGATAGCATCTACACGAGCCTTCTTAGCCACCTCAAGGATCTTGGCAGCGTTGAGGTAGCTTTCGCTCGCTGGCCCGGGGCCGATGAGGTAGGCCTCATCGGCGTAGCGCACATGCAAGGAGTCGCGGTCGACCTCCGAGTAGACAGCCACGCCGGCGACGCCCAGGTCACGGCAGGATCGCAATACCCTGCGGGCTATCTCGCCCCTGTTGGCTACGAGCAGCTTCCTAAACACAGCCCAAAAGTTCCTCTTAGAAGATGTCTATGCCGGCTAGAAGAGGAAGCTATGCCCCTCCATGTTCCCTTTTAGCACATGGGCGCTCACCTCCGCAAGGGCATAGAAGGTAAACATAAAGAGGAAGAAACGCGGAGGGGCCTGCCAGACCGCGTACAGCGCTATCCAGCCGGGTGACCCAATCCGAAACGGCGGAAGTGGTCTGCAACCCTCTAATATTGGCGCCCTTTCTTCGGTGCCGCCCAGGTGCAGCTCAGTTTACTCCCTGTTGAGGCCCTTGTCAGCCCTCTTCATCCCCGCTTCTCTAGGGCGACTCTAGCGCCGTTGCCGCACCTCGTCCACCGCCCTCGCGATGAAGGCGCTCAGGGACATCGACCCCAGGTCCTGGCCGCTGCGCGGGCGCACGGCGACGGCTTGGGCCTTCACCTCCTTGTCTCCCACCACCAGCATGTAGGGCACCTTCTGGAGTTGGGCGTCGCGGATCTTGGCCTGCATGCGCTCCGAGCGCTCGTCCACCTCCACCCGCAGACCGGCTGCTTCCAGTTCAGAGGCCACCCAGCGGGCGTGCTCCAGGTGGCGGTCGGCGATGGGGATAAGCACCACCTGAACCGGCGACAGCCACAAGGGGAAGGCACCGGCATAGTGCTCTATCAGCACGCCCAGAAAGCGCTCCAGGGAGCCCAGGAGGGCCCGGTGCACCATATAGGATCGATGCTCGCGGCCATCCTGTCCGATGAAGGTCAAGTCGAAACGCTCGGGCAGATTGAAGTCGAACTGGACGGTGGTCAGTTGCCAGGTGCGACCGATGGGGTCGCGCACATGGATGTCTATCTTGGGGCCGTAGAAGACTCCTCCCCCTTCGTCCACCTCATAGCTCAGGCCGCTGGCCTGGATGGCCTGCTGCAGGGCCTCAGTGGCCTGGTCCCACTCTTCGATGCTGCCCACATACTTGTCTGGCCGGGTAGACAGGCAGAGCAAGTAATCGTCGAAGCCGAACAGGCGCAGATAGTGGATACCGAAGTCCACCGCCCGAATGACCTCCTCCTCAACCTGGTCGGGCCGACAGAAGATGTGAGCGTCGTCCTGGGTAAAGCCCCGCAGCCGCAGCAGGCCATGCAGAACGCCGCTGCGCTCGTATCGGTAGACGGTGCCCAGTTCGGCCAGCCGCATGGGCAGATCGCGATAGCTTCGCACCGCCGACTTGTATATCTCGATATGGAAGGGGCAGTTCATGGGCTTGATGAAGTACTCCTGCCCGTCGACGTCCATGGGCGCGTACATATACTCGCGATAGAAGTCGAGATGGCCGCTCACATCCCATAGGGCCGCCTTGCCCAGGTGGGGCGTGTAGACAATCTCGTAGCCGGCCTTGTAGTGCTCCTGCCGCCAGAGGTCCTCGATGATGGTGCGGATGCGCCCTCCCTTGGGGTGCCAGTAGACCAGGCCCGGCCCGAACTCCTCGTGGAAGCTGAACAGGTCCAGCTCGCGGCCGAGGCGGCGATGGTCGCGCCGCTGAGCCTCCTCCAGACGGCGCAGGTGGTCGGCCAGCTCCTCCTCCGTCTCGAAGAGGGCACCATAGATGCGCTGGAGCATAGGTTGCCGCTCGTCACCCCGCCAGTAGGCTCCGGCGATGCTCGTGAGCTTGAAGGCTCGCACCTGCCCCGTGCTGGCCACGTGCGGCCCGGCGCAGAGGTCCAGGAAGTCCCCGTGGCGGTAGGTGCTCACCTTCTCGTCGGCGATCTCCTCGATAAGCTCCAGCTTGTAGGGCTGGTGGGCGAACAGGCGGCGGGCCTCCTCCTTGCTCACCTCCTGCTGCACGAAGGGATGATCGCCAGATATGCTCTGCCGCATGCGCTCTTCGATGACCTTCAGGTCGTCGAGGGTGAGACTGCGAGGCAGGTCGAAGTCGTAGTAAAAGCCGGTGTCGATAGGCGGGCCGATGCCCAG
Organism: Dehalococcoidia bacterium; assembly: GCA_034431045.1. Taxonomy (GTDB): domain Bacteria; phylum Chloroflexota; class Dehalococcoidia; order SM23-28-2; family SM23-28-2; genus SM23-28-2. The sequence continues at coordinate 5,531 of DAOUDQ010000276.1, forward strand.
CTTGGCGTCCGGAAAGAGACTCAGCACCGCCTCGGCCATGATGTGTGAGGCCGAGTGACGCAAGCGCTCCAGGCGCTGCTCCTTTGGCAGCTTTTGAAAGTCCACTGCCACCTGGACCACCTCCCATCGGTCAGGGGCCGATCCCTGGTCGCCGGTCAGCGCGGCGTCTCCGGCGAAAACTAAGATACCTCCCGTCCGTGTGGGACGGGAGGCATCGCCCTGCGTGGTTCCACCCACCTTCTCCGCCTGAGGCGGACTCATTCGGCCGCTAACGGGTGCCTCCGGGGCTGACTACTAGCGTCGACGCATGTTCGCCAGCCGGCTCCTAGGGGGTTTTGGCGACGGTAGAGGGCGGGCACCTCTCAGCCTGGGGTTGCCCTCTCTGAAGCCGCACCGCCGCTACTCGTCCTAGTCTCCGCCTTTCGATATTCGGAAATGGTGGGCGATAGAGGATTTGAACCTCTGACCTCAGCGATGTCAACGCTGCGCTCTAACCAACTGAGCTAATCGCCCACGCAGGTAGAAGTTAGCAGAGGGACGAAGATAAGTCAACGAGCCCGCGGCCCGCCGAGCCCATGCCCAAGAAGTCAGGCGCAGCTCTGGTTCAGGCCCTGGCGGGGTGCGCGCGGGCGGAAGGCCGCGAAGCCCAGATGGCCAGCAGGCCGAGCGGTGGCAGCAGGACCGCGGGCACAACGAGGGGAGGCCAGCCGTACCAAATGGCTGGAAGAGCACCCACAATGACCCCGGCCGCCGCCAGCCGGGGACGACGCTGGCTTAGCAGCAACGCCCCCGCAGCTAGGCAGGCGCCGGCGAGCGCGGCGCCAACAAGCACTGTGTGGTACGGGTGAAGGCGATAATCCGTAACTACACCCTCCCCCCGCACCTCGCCGACGAACCATGACAGGGCCAGCATCGACGCTGCCACGCCCAGCTGAAGCACCGCTAGAGCCAATGCAACAAGCAGGA
>DAOUDQ010000277.1:0-5100 GCA_034431045.1 Dehalococcoidia bacterium
AAGAACCCGATAAGACGGCTCTCATCGGCCCCGACGAGCGATTCTACAGCGTCGGGGAGGTCTGGGATGCCTCCCGTAGCATCGCGCGAGTGCTACAGGAGGAGGCTGGCATACGTAAAGGAGAGGTTGTGGCTATCTTTGCGGCCAACAGCCCGGAGTACGTGGTGGCCGTGCACGGTACTTTGCTGGCTGGCGCTGTAGTCACCACCGTGAATCCGCTATTCAAAGAGCGGGAGTTGGTCACCCAGCTTAGCGATTCCGGGTCCGTCGCCCTGTTCGGCAGGCGTGCGCTCTTGCCCCTGGTAGACATGGTCAGGGACGAATTGCCGGCGCTTCGCCGCACCTACGCCATCGCTGACATCTGGGACATGGCGGCCGAGGTGGGTGGTTACGCCGAACCCGTGGCCATCGACCCGGACAAGGATCTGGCAGCCCTTCCCTATTCCAGCGGCACTACCGGTCTGCCCAAGGGCGTTATGCTTACCCACCGCAACCTCTGTAGCAACGTCCGTCAGATCCTCGCCGGCGACCTGGCGCGGCCGGGCGCCGTTAGCCTGGACTTCCTCCCCTTTCATCAAACGTATGGGCTTGTACGGGTGATGAATGCGGGCCTGGCTAATGCCGCCGTTCAGGTCATCATCCCCCGCTTCGACGCGCACCTGATCCTCTACTTGATCCACAAATACAGTGTCACGGATCTGTTTGTGGTGCCCCCCGCCTTGCGCAGCCTCGTGGACTTGGCGGAACAAGGCCAGAAGTACGACACTTCCTCCCTGCACTTCATAATGTCCGGCGGCGCCCCCCTGCTGCGGCGTACCGCGGAAGCGGCCGAGCGTCTGTTCTCGTGCCCCGTCATTCAGGGCTATGGTCTCACGGAGGTCACCGCCATCACCAACGAAACCCCCCTGAGCCGACCGAAGCCGGACTCTGTAGGCATGTGCGTCAGCGACACTACGGAGAAGGTAGTGAGCGCGGAGACAGGCAGAGAGCTGCCCCCCGGCGAAGCTGGCGAACTGCTCGTCCGGGGGCCGCAGGTCATGCAGGGTTATTGGAACCAGCCTGAGGCCACTGCCGAGGCCCTCACCGCCGATGGTTGGCTACGGACGGGCGATATCTGCCGCTTCGACGAGGACGGCTACGTGTATGTGCTGGATCGCAAGAAGGACGCCATAAACTACAAGGGCTATCAGGTTGCCCCCGCTGAGCTGGAGGCTGTCCTTCGTCAGCACCCCTCCGTTATGGACGCCGCCGTCATCCCCAAGAGCGACGTCATCGCCGGTGAGATCCCCAAGGCCTTCGTCGTCGCCCGCCCCGGCCAGCGCCCCACCACCAGGGACATCATACAGTTCGTGGAGGATCGGGTAGCGCCACATAAGCGGATCAGGGAGGTGGAGTTCGTGTGGGAGATACCCAAGACACCCGCGGGGGAGATCCTGCGGCGCGAACTCATCGAGCGGGAGCGGGCCCGCAGCCGAGAGTCGATTGAGTGACTCTAGCTTGAGAGACGCCTGGTGATGTTTGGCGGGCGGCTCCGTGAGCAAGACATGGACTCTCTTGGCGGCCTTCGGCTTGTTGCTGGCACTCAGCCCCCTGCCGCGGTGCGGGTCAGGATGAGGGCGATGGCGGCGTACGAGGAGCTGAAGAAGGCGCTGTGAGGAGGGATAGGGCTGGCAAGCGCTAAGTCGGGAAGATGGTGGAGGTTGCGCAACGCTACTACATGACACGGGGCAGACTGGAGCGTTGGCTGGCCGAGCTGGAGCAGCCGGAGGGCGAGAGGATTGCTCTGTACGTTAAGCCGGGCCACCTGTCCCCTTACCTGGAATCGATAGGGCACGAATGTGGCAACTGGCTGCAAGAAATGAAGGGACTTCCCGCTAGCCTTGTCGAGTCCGAAACAGGCCTCGTTCTACTCTGGAGCGATGACGGTAAGTATGTGCTCCTGCCGCCTTTTCCCGTAGACCTAAACCAGTTCTTTCCGGCCTGGGATACTTCTTATCTACGGGTGCTGCTGGATAAGAAATACCTACTGGGGGTCGTACTTCTGAGGCTGGGAGGATACTCGGTCGGCGTCTTTGAAGGCGACCGGCTCCTCACATCCAAGACGGGCACCAGGTTCGTGAAAGGGAGGCATAGGGCCGGCGGTCAGTCCCAGCGGCGCTTCGAGCGGATAAGGGAAAAGCAAATTCGGGAGCTATTTGACAAAGCGTGCTCGGTTGTAGCAAGCAAGTTTGCCGCCTATGAAAAGCGGCTTGACTACGTTTTCCTGGGCGGTGACAAGCTGACCCTTCGTTCCTTCCTCAAGAGATGCGAATATCTGCAGGGGCTTGCGGGCAAGACGATGGCCAGGGTTCTGAACGTCGGCAAGCCCCGGTACGAAGCCTTGCGCAACGCCCCCTCCCAGATCTGGAAGACTCACGTCTTCGTAGTTCAGTAGGTCATGCGGGGAGCCGCACAGCTCGATTGAGCCACTACCCGCCGAGCTTTGAGAGAGCGGCTTCTGCGGCCTGGATGGTTCGTTCGATGTCTTGTTCGCTGTGCACCAGCGACAGGAATCCCGCCTCGAACTGCGAGGGCGCCAGATAGACGCCGTTGTCCAGCATCGCCCGGAAGAAGAGGGCGTACTTATTGCTGTCAGATCTCTTCGCTGAGGCATAGTCCACGACCCTCTCGGCGCTGAAAAAGGTGCAAAACATGGAGCCCACGCGTGTCTGAAAGAGGGGTGTCCTGGCAGCCTCGGCCGCTAGGCGGAGGCCTTCCGCTAGCCGCGCCGCTCTCTCCTCGAGGCGCTGGTAGGCCCCAGGCTGAGCGAGCACTTTGAGGGTCTCGATGCCAGCGGTCATGGATAGGGGATTGCCGGAGAGGGTGCCCGCCTGATACATAGGGCCCAGGGGTGCCACCATCTCCATGATCTCCCTGCGGCCACCGTAGGCGCCAACCGGCAGGCCGCCGCCGATGACCTTGCCCAAACAGGTCAAGTCGGGCACTACGCCATACAGGGCTTGGGCTCCACCATAGGCCACACGAAAGCCGGTGACCACCTCATCGAAAACAAGCAGCGCCCCTTCCGCCTTTGTCACCCCTCGCAGGCCCTCCAGAAAGCCGGGTTCGGGAGGGATCACCCCCATGTTCCCTGCCACGGGCTCGACAATCACTGCCGCGATCTCACCGTGATTCTCGCTGAACAACCTGCCAACTGCCTGCAGATCGTTATAGGGAGCTACCAGAGTGTCCTGGGCGACGCCTTCTGGCACACCGGCGCTGCCAGGAAGGCCAAGGGTGGTCACCCCCGAGCCCGCCCGAACCAGGAGGAAGTCGGCATGTCCGTGGTAGCAGCCCTCGAACTTGATGATCTTGCGTCTCCGTGTGTAGGCGCGGGCCAGGCGCAGGGCGCTCATGGTGCCCTCGGTGCCCGAGTTGACGAAGCGCACCATCTCGATGGAGGGCACTGCTTCCACCACTCGTTTGGCCAGTTCGGTCTCCAGCGCAGTGGGGGCGCCATAGCTGATCCCTCGCGCCACGGCCTCCTTCAGAGCGCTTACCACCTGCGGGTGGGCGTGCCCCAGGATCAGGGCACCCCAGGACAGGACGTAGTCAATGTAGCGCTGGCCGTCCGCGTCGTCGATATAGGGGCCCTCCCCTCTGGCAATGAACAGCGGCTCTCCTCCTACGGCGCGGAAAGCCCTGACAGGGCTGTTAACGCCGCCAGGCATGTACTTTTGGGCCTCAATGTAAAGACTCTGCGACCGGCTTGCCGTGAACCCTTGGGCTGGGGCAAAGTACTTGACTCGCGCCTTCTTGTGTTCCTTCGTGCTGAACAGGATGACGTAGTCGCTGACACCCGTCTCCTGAGAGATCTTTCGAGCGACGGCCCGGCAGTTCTCTTTGCTTTTGGCGTGGATCATCGTGAAGAGATTGTAGGGCCAGTCAGGGTAGGTGAGGCGCTGGTAGCAGTGGCTGACCTGGGGCAGGGAGGTGGCAACCGTCGCCACCTTCTCGATGCTGTCGTCCGGCACCCGCCAGGCGACCATGCCGTTGGCGACATAACCTGCCTGCTGCTGGCGGAGGATGGCGGCGAAGCGACGCAACCAGTCCGCAGCCCTGGCCTCTTGGAGCCAGGCAAGCACTTCCTCCTGGCTCACCCCCAGGCGCTCGGCCACGCCCGCGAAGGGCTGGGGGGTGATTTCGATATCCTCCTGCAGTTCACGGATAAAGGCCCTATCCCGGGCGTTGGGGGCTGGGGCAGGGGTGGGACGGATCTCTTGAGCGCTGTCGACAGGCGAAATGTCGGCAGCACCCTCCATATCCAGTTGCACGCCGATCTTGAAGACCCGCAACGCTGGGAAGAGGCGATAGGGATAGCGGCCTGCCTCGTCAACCAGCGCCTCGACAGCGGTCTCCAGGGCCTCGTCGGGGGGCACGGCCAGGGTGAACCACAGGTTCCAGGTGTGGTCACGCTGGTAGTTGTGGCTGACCCCTGGGTGGCGATTGATCGCCGCCGCCACCCGCTCGACCTCGTCCGGAGGGACCTGCATGGCCACCAGGGTGCTCTTGTAGCCCAAGGCGGACGTGTCGAAGATGGCGCTGATCTGGCGGATGAGCCGTCCCCTCTCAGGGCCCTTAAGGCGTCGCACCCGCGCCAGCACTTCTTCCTCGGGCAGCCCGAGCCTCTCCCCGATGCCTGCGAAGGGTCTTGCGTTCAGGGGGAAGTCGCGCTGCAAGACGTCCAGCAGGCGGCGATCGACGATGTCTAGCTGCTCGGGGGCACCTTCTTTGGCCTTCGTCATCGTCAGCGCCTCCTGGGAGCGGGGGATAATTGGGATGGCCCCGTTGATTCTTTCTGCACCGGCACCGGCCAGCTGGCCGCCTCCTCGGCTGCCGGCGTTCCCGGCGCAATGCCGATCTCCTCGTCGGTCAGGTAGCAGGCGGGGTCTGGAGCCAGGAAATCGCCGAAGTATCGCTCGGCCCGCACCCGCAGGTTACCGTTGCAAACGTCCAGCCATTTGCAGACCCGGCAGCGCCCCTTGAGATGAGGCTTGCGGTCCTTCAGCACCCTCATCACCGGGTCGCTGGTATCGGTCCAGATTTCGGTGAAGGGGCGCT
>DAOUDQ010000278.1:0-4354 GCA_034431045.1 Dehalococcoidia bacterium
GATGTTTAGGTTACAGCCTACGTAGTGGCCGCAACCCTGCGCCTCCAGGATCACGTAGTTCCCTTTGCCATCCAAGTTGGGGGTGGCCCACACCCGTCGCCGGTACTCGCCAATTTGGCCGGCCTCGATGTCGTCATCGAATCGACCCTCGCCCCAGCCCTCGGTGGGGTTCTCTCGCCGCCACTGGGCGTGAAATCGCCCCAGGCCGGCTTCCACCCTGCGATGCTCCTCGTAGTCCACATAGTAATAGAAGATCATGGCTGATTGCCCCTCGTTGGCGACCTCTATGCGGGCGCGAGTGGCGAAGGGCATGGGGAAGAAAGAGTTGAAGCCGCGCCCATCCTGAGGGCTCATGGTCAGGGGCAGGGAGACGAAGTTCTTGACAATGGCGTGGCCAATGCCGAAGAAGTCGCCAATTGGTGCCTCCACGCAGGGGCTGGCTGCTTCGTCCCAGTACATGCGCAGAAGGGTGGTGCGAGCGTAGAAAGGATTGGCAGGAGCGTGCATCGTGCACCAAATGTGCCGGATGACGCCAGGCCCTTCGATGTCGCAGAGGGTTGCCGTCTGGCCTGCGCCGATAGCAACGAAGTCGGCGTTGCCACCGCTGCGGTCCCAACTGGACGCCCGGCGGCGGCGCCCTTCCCTCAGGCGGGCCAAATCGGCCAGACCGCCAAGGATCATGGTTCACCTCCCCACAATGAGTGACAGCCTAAAGGCACGGGTAGATGGTTGATCGGGGGCAATCCGGCTGTCAAACATCGACGAAAAAGTGCTCCAGGCAGGGCAGACGAGAAAAAAGGTGGATTTCGGGCGACTAGGAAGGCCCAACCCAGCGCGAACGCGGCCGCAAGGCTGACGATTGCTGTCGTTGGCCACTTGGCCGAACGCGCCCGCTTCCACGGGCTGGAAGAGGACATTGCGGCCCTCGAGCGGGCTATGGACAAGCAACGGAAGCGCACGTCGCCGCCCAGGGGGTTCTGCTTTGGCCTGCCGGATGCCTTGCCGGCGAGGGAGGTGCAGGCCATTGCCAGAAGGTGGAGACGAATCGTATGCTGGATGCTGCCCTCGCTAGGCCGGCGGTTCGCTTCAGGCAGGGAGTCCAGCCATGAAGATCAATCTGGTGGCTGTGCAGGCCAAGCCCGAGCTGGCCGATTACGCCAGCCCCCAGGCCTTCTACGACAAGATGTCCGCCCTGATGCAGCGGGCGGCGGCCGCGGTGGACCGCCAGCATGCCACCCTGGTGGCCTTCCCCGAGGCTATTGGCCTCTTCCTGGCCTTCGTCCCTTTCTACTACCAGCGGATCAGGAACTGCCCTACCCTCACCCAAGTCATGCTCAGGGTCATCCCTAGCAACCTGGGCGGGCTTCTAGGCACGGCCTGGAGACACAGGGTCTGGGATGTAGCCAAGCTGGCCCTGCTCAACATGAGCGGCATCGATCGAGCGGCCTTCCTCGATACAGCCCTGAGGGCAGAGAAGATATACGTGGACACCTTCTCCGGGCTGGCCAGGGAGTACGGCGTCTACCTGCTGGGCGGTAGTATCTACACCCCGCCCATCGAACGGGACCCCATCAAGGGCCGTCACATCGTGGGCTCCCGCGTGTACAACACGGCCTACCTCTTCTCGCCCCAGGGCCTCATCCTGCGACGTGTCCCTAAGATAAACCTGGTGCCTCCCTTGGAGACCAGCGTCGGCTTCAGCGGCGGCGCCAAGACCGAGCTCTGCCCCATCGACACACCCCTGGGTCGCATAGGCATCCTCGTCTGCTACGACGGCTTCCATCAGAGCCTGATCGAGCACTACGACGCCCTGGGCACGCAGATCATCATCAAACCCTCGTACAACCTGCATCCCTGGGACGCCCCTTGGTGGGTGGACAGGAGCTTGAGCGAGGGCGAGGCCTGGCTGCGAGAGGGCCTGCCTTCAATCATCCAGGGGCGGCAGAACATCCGCTATGGCGTCAACCCCATGATGGTAGGCCGCATCTTCGACCTGGAAGCCGAGGGCCGCTCCAGCATCTCGCTGAATACGGGCCGGCCCGGCGCCTCCCTGGAAGACATCCTCCTGGCCATCGCCGCCAGGCCCACAGAAGAGGAGATCATCTGCGCCAGCGTGGACGTGGCCGAGGAACATCCCCGCACTGCTCTTGTATGATTGGCGGCGTCTGACACATTCGAGCGATATCCTAAGCGAAGGGCGTGGCACCCACGAAGAGGGTAGAGGATGAAAGGGGGTGAAAACCGGCCAAACCGTTGCCTACGCTGATGAGCTGGAGTAGACTATCGTCCGGCAGAAGGCGATTAGACACCGCCGAGGCTATCGGGCGCATCGCTCCGGTAGCCCACTAATTGCGATACTTTTGGGCTGAATGCTATATTGGAGCTAAGGCGCTAGTAGGGGCTCCGCCTCTTAATCAGGGGGTCGGGGGGTCGAGTCCCTCGCAGCCCACGAGGGGAAGTGTCGGAATTGGCAGACGAGCATGATTTAGGATCATGTGCCGTGAGGCGTGGGGGTTCGAGTCCCCCCTTCCCCACCAATCGTAGACCCGAACAGCACTGACTCCCAGAGGAGATTGCATGGCCTCCCTGCTCCAGGTCAAGGATCTCAAGACCTACTTCTTCACCGACGACGGTGTGGTCAAGGCAGTGGATGGCATTAGCTACGACGTACAGCCGGGGGAGATCGCGGGTCTGGTGGGGGAGAGCGGTTGTGGCAAGACGGTAAGCGCTTTAGCCATCCTCAGGCTCATCCCCGATCCGCCGGGCAAGATCGTGGGCGGCGAGATCATCTTCGAAGGAGATGACCTGCTGAAAGCAGACGAGAAGGACATCCGCCACATCCGCGGCAACCGCATCGCCATGATCTTCCAGGAGCCCATGACCTCCCTCAACCCTGTCCTCACCATCGGCCGCCAGATCACCGAGAGTCTGGAGCTGCACCTGAAGATGGATCGCCGCAGCGCCACCAAGAGGGCCATCGAACTCATGGAGATGGTGGGCATCCCCGAGGCCAAAGCCCGCATCGCTGATTATCCCCACCAGTTCTCCGGCGGCATGCGGCAGCGTGCGATGATCGCCATGGCCCTCTCCTGTAACCCCAAGCTCCTCCTGGCCGACGAGCCCACCACCGCCCTCGATGTGACCATTCAGGCCCAGATCCTGGAGCTGTTGTCTCGCCTGACCCGTGAACTGGGGACGGCGGTTGTCATTATCACCCACAACCTGGGGGTGGTGGCCCGCTATGCCGCCCGAGTCAATGTGATGTACGCGGGCAAGATTGTGGAGTCGGCAGTGGCCCGCGAGCTCTATGGCAACCCCCATCATCCCTACACCCTGGGCCTGCTGAAATCGGTGCCCCGCCTGGACCGGGCCCGTAAGGAGAAGCTGGAGCCCATCGACGGCTTCCCACCCGACCTCATCCACATGCCCCAGGGCTGTGCCTTCCGACCGCGCTGCAGGTTCGCCGTGACCAAATGCCAGGAGGAGCCTCCCCTCCTGCAGGTAGCCAGCGAGCATCATTCCGCCTGCTGGGAGTGGCCCAGGGTGGGCCGGGCCGCCAGCTCGGCGGCTCCCGCTTGAGGAACTGCCCCATGACCACCGAAGACACTGCCACCAGAAGCACCGGTCGCCTGGACAACGTCCTGGTAGACGTCCGCGACCTGCAGATGTACTTTCCCGTAACCACCGGCATCATCCTCCAGCGCAAGATAGCCGACGTCAAGGCCGTGGACGGCATCTCCTTCGTCATCAGGCAGGGGGAGACCCTCGGCCTGGTGGGGGAGAGCGGCTGTGGCAAGACCACCACCGGCCGCTGCATCCTCATGCTGCACCAACCTACGGGCGGCGAGATCATCTTCGAAGGGCATGACCTCACCAAGATAAGGGGCGGCGAGATGCGCCGCATGCGTCGCCGCATGCAAATGATCTTCCAGGACCCCTACGCCTCCCTCAACCCCCGCATGACCGTGGGCAGCATCATCGGCGAGCCCCTGGTCGTCCACGGCCTAGCTGGCGGGCGCAAAGGACGCCGGGAGAGAGTGCAAGAGCTGATGCGCGTCGTTGGCCTCAACCCCTACTACGCCAACCGCTACCCCCACGAGTTCAGCGGCGGCCAGCGCCAGCGCATCGGGGTCGCGCGCGCCCTGGCAGTGCAGCCCACCTTCGTCGTCTGCGACGAGCCCATCTCGGCCCTGGACGTCTCCATTCAGGCCCAGATCATCAACCTGCTGGAGGAGCTTCAGGCCGAGTTCAACCTCACCTATCTGTTCATCGCCCACGACCTGTCGGTGGTGCGCCACATCAGCGACCGGGTGGCGGTGATGTACCTGGGCAAGCTGATGGAGCTGGCCGACCG
>DAOUDQ010000279.1:0-3017 GCA_034431045.1 Dehalococcoidia bacterium
CGGAAACAGCCCTCGATGGGATCAAGGTCCTGGAGTACTGCCAGATGATCAGCGGCCCTTACTGTGGCAAGCTACTAGCCGACCTGGGGGCAGAGGTCATCAAGGTGGAGGCACCGCAGGTGGGCGACACCGCCCGCACGCGAGGCCCCTTCCTGGACGATGTCCCCCATCCCGAGAAGAGCGGCCTCTTCCTCTACCTGAACACCAACAAGCTCGGGATCACCCTCAATCTGGGCACGGCCGGCGGCCGCCAGGTCTTCCAGCGCCTGGCCGAGCAGGCCGACATCCTCATCGAAGACCAACCGCCCGGCGAGATGGCAAAGCTGGGCTTGGACTACGCCAGCCTGAGCGCTGTCAATCCTCGCCTTATCGTCACCTCCATAACCCCTTTCGGACAGACAGGGCCCTACCGCGACTACAAGAGCTATCACCTCAACCTGTATCACGCCGCCGGCCACTCGTCCTTCGTCTACCTCCCTCCCCAAGCAGGGCCGAAACCACCGCCGGTGGTGGCAGGAGGTGAGGTGAGCGAGTACGACAGCGGCCTGGCCGCCGCTCTGGCCACCCTCGCTGCTTTATTCGCCCGCCTGGCAACTGGCCAGGGCCAGCACATCGACATCTCTAAGTTCGAGGCGCTGCTGGCCCTGGAGCGGGTGCCGATATGTCGCTTCGCCAACCAACCTGACGCCCCTCCCTGGCGAGGCATGGTGGGGGGGCTCATGGCCTGCCAGGATGGACACATAGTAGTCACCATTCCTCAGGACCACCAGTGGCAGGCGTTGATGGAGTTGATGGGCAGCCCCGCCTGGGCCCAGGACGAGGCATGCCGCGACGAGTTCGCTCGTATGAAGCACCGCGACGAGATCCAGCCGCGGCTGGAGGAGTGGATGGCTCAGCACCCCAAGGAGGAGCTCTATCATAAGGGGCAGAGCTTCGGCGTCCCCATCGGGCCGGTGCGCACGGTGGCGGAGATCACGCACTGGCCACAGGCGCGGCAGCGCGGCTTCTTCGCCCACCTCGACCATCCCCAGGCGGGGAGGCTGGAGTATCCCACCGCTGCCTACAGGATGTCCGAGACGCCCTGGCGGGGGGAACGAGCCGCTCCCCTCCTCGGCGAGCACAACGAGCAGATCTACTGCGGCCGCCTGGGCTATTCGCGGGAGCAACTGGCCAGGATGGCGGCCGATGGCATCATCTAGCGAGAGAGCCACCACATGACGAGAGGACCTCTGGAAGGCGTCAGAATCCTCGACTTCACCTGGGCCTGGGCCGGGCCCCACGCCACTCTACTTCTAGCCTTGCTGGGGGCGGAGGTGATCAAGGTGGAGAGCCACCGTCGCCTTGACCATACCCGCCTGCGCTCCCTGATGGCGGGTCCAACCCTGACCAGCCCCGATCATTCGGTCATCTTCAACGATCTGAACGTCGGCAAGCTGAGCCTGAACCTGAATCTCAGCCAGCCCAAAGCCGTGGAGATAGCAAAGAGGATTGTCCAGATAAGCGACGTAGTGACCCAGAACATGCGCCCAGGGGTGATGGACAGACTCGGCTTGGGCTACGACGACCTCAAGGCGGTAAAGCCCGACATCATCATGCTCTCCGCCTCGGCGGTGGGCGCCAGCGGGCCGGAGCGCACCTACGCCGGCTACGCTCCCAACTTCGCTGCCATGAGTGGCCATGCCTACATCAGCGGCTACCCCGACGGCCCTCCCATACCCCTCAGCGGGGCTGTCGACCTGCGGGTCGGCACCACTTCCGCCTTCGCCATCCTGGCCGCCCTCTACTATCGAGCACGCACCGGCAAGGGCCAGCACATCGACCTATCGTCCACGGAGGCCGTCAGCGCCCTTATCGGACACACCTTCATGGACTACAGCATGAACGGTCGACTGCAGGCCAGAGCGGGAAACCGCGACCAGAGCATGGCTCCCCATAACTGCTATCCCTGCCTGGGCGAGGACAAGTGGGTGACCATCGCCGTGGCCTGCGAGGAGGAGTGGGACGCCCTCCGTCGCGTGGTAGGCGACAGCCGACTGGAAGACGAAAGATTCGCCGATCCCTACAGCCGCTGGCAAAACCAGGAGGATCTGAACCAGCTCATTGGAGAGTGGACCTCCAGCCACAGCCAGGAGGAAGTGACCCAGGCCCTGCAGAAGGTGGGCGTGGCAGCCATGCCCGCTCTCGACGGGCCAGCGCTGGTCCAGGATGCCCACCTCCGCGAGCGAGGCGTCCTGGAGCCCCTGCAGCACCCGGCCATCGGCGAGACGCTGACGGTGGGCCCGCCATGGAAGTTCTCGCGGACGCCAGCCCAAGTTCGCCGTCCGGGTCCCCTGCTGGGCGAGCACAACCAGTACGTGTTGGGCGAGCTTCTGGGGATGTCGGGCGAGGAGATCGAAAGGCTGGTGGCCGAGGAAGTGGTCTACTAGGGTAACCTATATCCCCAGGAACGAATAGACCGTCGCCTCATCCAGGCTGTCCACCACCAGATCAGCGCCAACCAAGGCCTCCTTGGGCCGACTAGTGGCTAGGCCGATGCAGCGCATTCCGCCCCTCTTGGCGGCCTCCACCCCACCTGGCGCGTCCTCGATCACCACGCACTCTCCTGCCCCCACGCCCAGCTTTTCCGCCGCCAGGAGGAAACCCTGCGGGTCCGGCTTCCCCTTCGGCGCATCCTCCTCAGCGACCACCGCCTCAAACACGCCCTCCAGCCCTAGGGAACGGAGGACCACGCGGACATTTTCGCGAGGGGTGGAGGAGACGATGGCTATCTTCTTGCCCCTTTGCTGAAGACGGCGCAAGAGATCTATCGCTCCAGGTATAGCCGTCACCCCGCCCTCGACCTTGTCCCTGTACAGCTCTTCCTTCCTTTGGGCCAGGCGCTCGACCTCTGCCGGCGTGAGCTCACCCAGGATGTCCCTCAGGATGGCATCGTTTCTCAGGCCGAAGGTGCGGCGGAAGTCGGCGTCAGCAAAGCCCTTGCCCAGCGACTGGAACAGCTCCTGCCAGGCCTGGAAGTG
>DAOUDQ010000280.1:0-1753 GCA_034431045.1 Dehalococcoidia bacterium
GCGCTGGCCAGGGCCAGGGGCCGCCCGTAGATGCGAGCGCCCGTCTCGTCGGCGCCGTACTCCCGCATCCGCGAGATGGCCATGCGGATGAGCGCGGCGGCGATCGGTGCCAGGATGCCGATCGCTATTATCGCTGCCAGGCCGATCAGGTTGCCGTACTGGCTACGGGAACGGCCGAAGCCGCCGAAGATCAGGCTCCAGCGGGCCATGAAGGCTATGAACATGACCGCGCTGGCGATGGTAGCCACGATGGCGCTGATGAGGATGTCGCGGTTCTTGATGTGACCCAGCTCGTGGGCCAGCACGCCCTTCAGCTCATCCTCGTTCAGTATGCGCGTGATGCCCGTGGTCACCGCCACCACCGAGTGCTTGGGGTTACGGCCGGTGGCAAAGGCGTTGGGGGAATCGTTCTCGACGATGTACACCCTGGGCTTGGGCAGACCGGCCATGCCGGCCACTTCCTCCACCATGCGATGCAGACGCGGCTCCTGCTCCGGCGTCACCTCATGGGCACGGGCCATGGCCAGGGCCAGCTTGTCGGAGAACCAGTAGGTCCAGGCGTTCATCAGCAGGGCAAACCCGAAGGCGACAATGAGGCCTGTCACGCCGCCAAAGAGATAGCCCAGACCCAGGAACAGGGCCGACAGCAGTCCCAGCAGGAGAACCGTCTTCGCGTGATTCATCGCTTACCACCTGCAACTTTCAGCTGTCTATCAAATTATTATACTCCATCCTCTAACCTGGCACACGACACATCTCAAGTCGAGCCGCCGGACAGGAAAGCCAGGATGGCATCGTTGGCCTCCTTCGCCCGCTCCTCCAGCACCATATGGCGCGCCCTGTCGATGACCTGCAGGCGGGCATTAGGAAGCCGGTCGGCCAGCCAGCGGGCCACACTGACGTTGGTCCAGCGGTCGCCCTCGCCCCAAAGGAGGAGCACCGGCTGGCTCACCTGTGAGAGATCGAGGGGCTCGTCGCGGGCGGCATCGCTCACCAGGCTGGCGGCGGCATCGGCCGAACCGCGAATGCGGGCGAACTGGCCGAACTCAGCCAACATCTCCGGGGTCAGGAAGGAGGGGTCATAAAAGCCCTGCCGCAGCACCCTTTCCCGCAGCCGCGGCTGGTGCAAGACGAGAGCCGCAGCCATCCGGAGCAAGGCACGCAGCGGCCGGCTGGCGGCGACCCGCGGCACCATCCGGTCGGGGGGAGCGCTGCCCACCATTATCAGCCTATCCACCTTCTCGGGGGAAATGGCCGCCAGGCGCAGGGCGATGGCCCCACCCATCGAATGGCCCAGGACGGCGGCCCGCGAGATGCCCAGGCGGTCCATAAGCTCGCCTACCAGGCGAGCCTGGGCCGTCAGGGAGTAGTCGCTAGGGGTCGGCCGCTCCGAGTAGCCGAAGCCCTTCAGATCGAGGGCTACCACCCGCAGACGCTCTGCCAGCACAGGGATGTTGTAGCGAAAGTTGTATATGCAGCCACCCAGGCCATGGATCAGGACAAGGGGTGAGCCTTCACCCTTATCCACATAGTGGATGGCCACGCCCTCCAGGCGAATTATGTCGCCGGGCTTAGAGACATCCGCCAGGGCCAGGTTCTCGTAGCGCCTAACCAGACAGCGGGCATAAGTCCAAAGGGCGGCCAGGGCACCCGCCGTCAGACCGCCCAGCAGAAGAAGCCTTCGCCCGACCATGGATCCCTCCTCCAGATATGCTCAGGGTGAGCGCTCTGACCTCCCCCCTGGAACGCGCGC
>DAOUDQ010000281.1:0-11944 GCA_034431045.1 Dehalococcoidia bacterium
TCGACGGGGTCGGCGGCGGAGGGAACCAGCCAGTGGCGGAGGTTCTTGAGGCGAAAGCCGTCCACCTCCACTTTCTGGCCCTGGTGCTCCAGGTCAACGATGGCCAGAAGGGCCTCAAGCTGCCTCTTGATGAGCTCGATGCGAGGCTCGTAGAGGCTGGCGTTGCGGGGCTCTTGAAGGGGTCTAACGTTGAAGGTCATGGTTCTCCTTGCCCCCGCCAGGCATTGGCTCCTCCCGCAGATAGGCACTGCTAGCAAAGATTGGGTAGACGGTGCTCCGATCGCGCAGGAGCTTGAAGCCGTCCACCTTCACCTCCCGCTGGCCGCTGACGGGGATGGCCAAGTTCAGCAGGTTCTCCCACTGGCGACGGATCATTTCCAGCAAGGGGTCCTGATAGATCGATTCTCCCTTCTCCGGCTCCAGAGGATAATGAAAGAGGTAATCGTCGCCGCCCATAGCCGTCTCTCCCTATGCTTCCTCGCTCAGCCAGTTGCCTGGCCGCTCGCGGTCGTCCAGCACCTGGGCGCAAACTCGGTATGAGTCCGCTTACCCTACACCCAGCGGCTCCGGCAGTTCCGTCGGGCCTTCTCCTGTTGTCACTCGATCACTTCTTGCCCACGCAGCTCCTCGATCTGCTCCCGGGGGTAGTTCAGCAGCTCGCGGAGGGTCTCTTCCGTGTGCTGGCCCAAAAGAGGTGGCGTTGTGAATTCCGTCCTCACGTCGGCAGGCGTGGCCGCCATCTTCACCGGGTTCCCTACTAGTTTTACGGTTCCCCCCTTTGCATGCTCCACATCGACCACCATGTCCCGGTCCAGGACCTGGGGGTCGGCAAGGACCTTGTCTATCGTGTTTACGGGGGCACAGGGGATGTCGGCCGCCTCCAGGGTTTGCAGCCACTCCTTAGTGGTGCGGGTGACAAAGACCTCCTCCAGAATGGGGTAGAGGTGGTACTGATTGAGAACCTGCAGTTCAAGCCGGGCGAAGCGGGGGTCCTCAGCCAGGTCCGGCCTACCTATGGCCCGGCACAACTCTGGGAAGCGCAGGACCGCGGCGACGGCGATATAGTCGTCCTTGGTCTTGAAGATGCCATACGGGACAAGCAGCGGATTGCGCGAACCCATGCGCCCAAGTACCAGCGCCGAGATGGTGTAGATGGCCACCTCATAGGTTAACTGATAGACCATCGCCTCTAGAAGAGACGTCTCCACCCTCTGGCCGACGCCGGTGCGCTCCCGGGCATGGAGAGCGGCCAGGATGCCCACCGCCGCCAGGAAACCTGCTCCCTGGTCGGCCACGGCCGGCCCGTTGCGCACCGGCGGCCCAGCCGGGTCGCCGGTGATGGCCACCGCGCCGCCCAGGGCCTGTGCTATTAGGTCGTAAGCAGCGCGATCGCGGTAGGGACCCGTCGGGCCGAAGCCGGTGATGGAGCAGGAGATGATGCGAGGGTTGATCTCCTTGAGGGTGTCGTAGTCAATGCCCAGCCTCTTGGGGACATCGGGGCGAAAGTTGTCGTACACCACGTCGGAGACTTTCACCAGGTCGTAGAAGACCTGCCTGCCCGTCCCCTTGGTGAGGTCGACGACCACGCTCTTCTTGTTGCGGTTCACACACAACTCGTAGGGGTCCATGCCTTTGTAAGTGAGGGGGCCGGTCACATCGCGTCGCGAGCCGGGCGCCTCGACCCTGATGACCTGCGCTCCCAGGTCGGCCAGGAGCATCGAGCCGAAGGGCCCGGCCAGGGCCCTGCTCAAGTCGAGGATGCGCACGCCTTTTAGTGCCGATTCCATTGTCATCCCTCCCGATTGCTGCGGCCCTACCTGCCACTGAAGCGCGGCTTGCGTTTCTCCTTGAAGGCGGCGCTGGCCTCCTTGCGATCCTCACTCACGAAGGCCCGTGCCATCCAGCGGCGACACTCCTGCTCGTCCTCGGCGCTCAGGGGCCCCTGGGCCAGCTTGTTGATGATGAACTTGCTGCCCTTCAACGAAAGGGGGGCGTTCTCCTCGGCCAGCTCTTCAGCTAATTGATAGACCGTGGACTCCAGCTCGGCCTCCGGCACCACCTGATGCACCAGCCCCATCTCCTTGGCCCGCTGGGCGGGAAACTGCCTGGCCGTAAGGAACAGCTCCTTGGCATAGGAGACGCCGAGGCGGTTCACGAATAGCTGGTAGCCCTCCAGGAAATAGACCAGGCCCAGCTTAGTGGGCGGCATGCCGAAGAGGGCTGTGTCGGCGGCGATGCACAAGTCGCAGATGGCCGCCAGGTGGCAGCCAGCCCCCAAGGCGTAGCCGAAGACCATGGCGATGATCGGGTAAGGGTACTCAGTGATGGCATCCAGGCCGTACCCCAGGGGATTGCCCCGCGGGCCAGCCTCCTGAGGAACGGCCCCGATACGACCGACGTCGTAGCCGGAGGAGAAGGCACGGGTGCCAGCCCCGCGGATGACCACCGCCCGCACCTCGTCTTCCTCCTCGAGGGCTTTCAGGGTATCGCCCAGGCGAAGCATGATGCCCGGGTTCAGCGAGTTCAGCTTGTCGGGGCGGTTGATGACAAAAGTGCAGACTCGCCCCTGTCGTTCGATGATCAACGGTTCAGGTTCCCCCATCATCGCCCCTTTCCTCGTGCCCTCGCTGGCCTCCATGACAACGATATTAGAGCTAACCTAGTTACCCGGCGCGTGGCCCCTGAGACCGCGGCGACGTCAGGCAAACGATGCCCATCAGTTCGCCGACATCGGGGGCAGCCTCTAGGTCGGCAATGATCTCCGCCGAGCGGGCGGTCGCCGCGTCGGTTAGGATGCTGGCAGCGCAATCCCTATACTTGGCGACGAGCTCCTGCCAGGTGAGGGGTGCCTTTGGGTCGCCACGTGGCGTTTCCACGTGGCGGCTATGCTGGCCGCCGTCGTCCAGGATCACTGTCACCGTCGCCGGGCCCACTATTGGCTGCCCTTCCTCCTCCTCCACTATCTCCACCCGCCGCAGCAACTCCTGGGTCTGGGGCCTCTGCACCGCCTCGTCAGAGAAGGAAGCCAGGTTTATCCTCCCGTCGAGAAGGGCGGCGGCCAGGCAATACTCCATGCTGAACTTGGCCTCCAGTCCCGTCCGCGGCCGGTGATGGATGAGGGGTATGGCCGTACCGCGGGACACTCTTGCCTCCACCCTGGCGATGCGCCGGGGCTCGATGTCGGTCTCCTTCTGCAGCTGCAGAGCGGCATCCACGGCGCGATGGCTGGCATAGCAGCAGGGGTAGAGCTTGACGCTTATGCCTGGCGAGATGATGTCGAAAGGCTGCCCCAGCGAGGCCACCGCCTTCTCGCCATCGTGCTCGCCGACGCCGAACAGGTGAAGGAAGCCCAGCGGCGCCTCGATGATGCTGGCGTCGGCGGTGAAGCCCTTCGCGGCCAGGCTAGCGGCCACCACGCCGTTGCGGGCGGCAGTCCCTGCATGCAGGGGCTTGCTCATCGTGCCGAAGTTCTGGCGGGTGCCTCCGGCCAGCGAGGTCGCGATGCCCAGAGCGGCCCGGGTCGCTGCTAGCTCCGAGCGGAGGAGCTTTGCGCAGGCGGCGGCTGCGCCGAGGGTGCCCAGCGTGGCGGTAGGATGCCAGCCGCGGGCGTAGTGGCTGGCGCCGATGGCTGACCCCACTTTGCACTCCACCTCGAAGCCCAGCACGAAGGCGACGATGACGTCCTTGGCGGGGGCTCCCGTCTTCTCGGCCACGGCCAGCACCGCTGGCAGAAGGGGGGCGCTGGGGTGGCCGAGCATGGAGGTGCTGACGTCGTCGTAGTCCAGAGCGTGGGCCAGGGTGCCGTTGGCCAGGGCGGCCTCCGATGCCGCCGCCCGAAAGCCACTCCCCACAACTCCGGCTTCGCCCGCAGTGCCCAGTTCTCGCACATAGCCGGTGATGATCCCGCTGGCTTCCTCCCGGCATCCAGCTATGGTCGCCGCTAGAGTATCCAGCACCGCTCGCTTGGCGGCGCTAACCGCTCCTTCCGGCAGCGAGTCATAGCTGGTGTCCACTACAAATTGGGCTAGCTTCTCGGTGACGCCCATCTCGCCTGTCTCCCGCTCGCACTAGTGGCGGCCATCCATATTGGTGACGCCCTTTCGCACACAGTCTCTGGGAAGCTCCCTGGTGACGAATTCGTGGATGCCCCGCCTGAGCATTTGCTGGCTCTTCGATGAAATCGAAGTCCGTCGCCGTCCCCCGTGTGGGAAAGCCCAAAATCCGGCCGGACCGCTCAACGACGCTGGATGTTATTATTGGAAACACCAGTGCCCGTGTCAACAAGTTGGCGTTGCACTGGAGTGCAGAGAGAGCACATGGTATCCACCTGTAGGGTGCCAAGATTCTATCCGTCCCTTCCACGGGAGGCTGCCACCCGCTCGTACTCGTGGTGCAGGCCACCTAGTATCGGTCGAGCGATGATCTGGCCCGCCGCTGACGGAGCGGCGCGGGCCGGCGAAGATCTCCGCTTAAGGCGGCTAGCACTGCCCGAGGTCGTAGTTGACAGCGTTAGGACACGCTGCTACAGTCGCTCCCATCAACGATGGACGGCCACTTTGGGCGCAGGCAGTTTGATATGGGTAATTGCGGTTTACGCCTTCCCTCAACTACGGACGTTTCGAGGCTAGGCCAGTCGGTCGGCTTCTAGTCAAAGGTGGCGCTTCCTCCTGGAGGCTAGCTTATGGGAATGACGATGGCCGAGAAAATCCTCGCCCGCGCCTCAAGGGGTGACAGCGTTGCTGCAGGCGAGTACGTAACTGCCACGGCGGATCGCATCATGGCCCACGAAGCCTTCGGCGCCTGCGCCCGCACCCTGCTGGAGCTGGGCATCACCCAGCTCTTTGATCCGGACCGCGTTGTGCTGATCCTGGATCACTACTTCCCCCCGCCGACCCCGGCGGCTGCAGGTATCCACCGTCTGGTTCGCCAGGCCGCTGAACGGTTCGGGATTCGACACTTTCTGGGCCACACTGGCATCTGCCACCAAGTGCTATCGGAACGGGGATACATCCTGCCTGGCCATTTGGTCCTGGGAACCGACTCCCACAGCACCACGTACGGTGCCTTCGGGGCTGGGGGAGCGGGCATCGGCCTCACCGAGATGAGCTACGTACTGGCGACGGGCGAGCTCTGGATGCAGGTACCCCCCACTATCCGGTTCGACCTGGTGGGTGAGCGGAGTGCCGGCCTCATGTCCAAGGACATTGTTCTGCACATCGCGGGTGCCTTCGGCACTGAGGTAGCCCAGTACCGAGCCATCGAGTTCGCCGGACCGGTGGCGAGCCGGCTGAGCATTGCCAGCCGCATGACGATGAGCAACATGGCCGTAGAGTTGGGTGCCAAGTTCGCCTTCTTTGCGGCCGACGAGCAGACGCTCGCGTACCTGCGCGAGCGGACTGACGAACGCCTGGCGCCTTTTGGCCCGGATCCGGATGCGACGTGCGCAGCGGTGCATGAAGTAGATGTCAGCAACCTGGAGCCGCAAGTAGCCTGCCCGCACAACCCGGGGAATGTGAAGCCGGTCTCCCAGGTAGGGGACGTGCGGGTGGACCAGGCGTTCCTCGGCTCCTGCACCAACGGACGGCTGGAGGACTTCGCCGTAGTGGCGCAGATTCTGAAAGGTCGCAAGGTGGACCCGCGAACGCGTTTTCTGCTTACGCCTGCCTCTCAAGAGGTGTATCTGGAGACGACCGCGGCGGGTTACACGGAGATCCTCCTGGAAGCGGGAGCCTACATCACGCCTGCCGGCTGCGGTGCCTGTTGTGGCGGCCACATGGGTGCGGTGGGAGCGGGTGAGGTCTGCATCTCCTCAACCAACCGCAACTTCCGCGGTCGGATGGGCAGCCCCGAGGCCGAGGTCTACCTGGGCTCGCCGGCTACTGTCGCGGCGGCAGCCGTGGCTGGCCGCATCGTAGACCCGCGGCAATTCTGGACCGAGACAACCCTTTCCTGAGAGGTGTAGCATGGAGGCCGTTATCCGAGGGCGTGTCTGGAAGTTTGGCGATAACGTGGACACTGACGTCATGGCGCCCTGGAATTCGCTGGGGCAGCCGTGGGAGGAGCGCCGCAAGGTGATCCTCCACATCCGACCGCAGTTCGTGGAACAGGTTCGATCGGGTGACATCATCGTGGCGGGACGGAACTGGGGGTGCGGCTCCAGCCGCGAGCACGCTCCCGATAACTTGAAACGGCTGGGCATCGCCGCCGTAGTAGCCGAGTCCTTCGGCCGCATCTACTTCCGCAACAGTGTCGCCATAGCCTTCCCGAACATTGCTTGCCCAGGGGCACACGATGCCTTCGACGAAGGCGACGAAATGGAACTCGCCCTCGCGACAGCACGGGTGCGGAACCTCACGCGGGGCGTGGAACTCCAGGGCCAGCCGTACACTCCGGAGATGCTGAGCATCCTGCGGAAGGGTGGCCTCCTGAACGTCCTCAGGGAACGGCTTGCTGGCCAGACCGGCAGGTGACCAGCGCGGGAACGAAACGAGTGGTGGTGATCGAGGGAGAGGAGGCTAGGCGCGAGGCAAGGAAGAAGAATGAACCATCTATCGCTACGGTGCTGTATACATGGATGAGCTGAGAATTCTATCACCTACCGCCATCCTGGGCTATGGTTTCCCTGCGAAGTCCCTGGCAGAGGGAATGGCCAACAAGCCGCACGCCATCGCGGTCGATGCCGGCTCGACCGACGCCGGGCCGTATTTTCTCGGTATCCAGCCCGGCGAGGGAGGCGGTAAGCTGGCCCAGTTCGCCCGAACCGTGGACGCGGACCTGAGACCGCTTGTCAAGGCGGCGCTGGAAGCCCGGATACCCCTCATCATCGGCTCGGCCGGCGGCGCGGGCGGAAACCTACACCTGATGGGCATCGCGCTTCTGATCATGGGAATCGCCGAACAGGAGGGGCTGAAGTTCCGCATGGCCCTGATTCAGGCCGAGATCGAGCGATCGCTGGTCAAGGAGAAACTGCGGCAGGGGAAAGTGACGCCGCTAGGCCCGGTACCCGAGCTGTCGCCCGACGACGTGGACCGGTCTGTGCGCATCGGGGCGCAGATGGGGGAGGAGCCCTTTGTGCGGGCCCTTGAAGAAGGCGCCCAGGTGATCGTTGCCGGTCGGGCGAGCGATCCGGGCATGTTCGCAGCGTTGCCTATCCTCGAGGGGTTCGACAAGGGCCTGTCCATCCATATGGGAAAGATACTCGAGTGCGGGGCCATAGCGGCCGAGCCGGGAAGCGGCGGAGATGCAATCCTGGGCACGATAAGGCGCGACCACTTCCTGGTGGAGCCCATGAACCCGGACCGCAAGTGCACAGTCAGGTCGGTGGCCGCCCACAGCCTCTATGAGGCTGCCGATCCCTGGCGCCTGAACGAACCCGGCGGTACGGTTGATCTGCGGGGGGTGAGCTTTGCCCAGGAGACCGACCGCCGCGTGCGGGTGTCGGGCAGCAAGTTTGTCAAAGACCCCGTCTACCGCGTCAAGCTCGAAGGCGCCGAACTCGTGGGGTATAGAACCATCTGCATTGCCGGTGTGCGCGACCCGGCGGCCCTGGCCCATCTTGACGAGATGCTCGAGGCCGCCCGGACAAGGACCGGCGAGCAGTTTAGCGATCTGGGCCGCGCACAATGGGAGCTGCACCTCAGGGTCTACGGAAGGGACGGCGTGATGGGGCCGCTGGAGGCCGAGAGTTCGCTGGCTCACGAGGTCGGTCTGCTCATTGAAGCCGTCGCGTCGACCGAGGAGCAGGCCACCAGCATCTGCATGTTCGCGCACGCCCAAATCCTGCACTACGGCTTCCCGGGAAGGACATCGACCGCCGGCAACCTGGCGTTTCCTTTGTCGCCGCAGGATATCCCGGCCGGGCCTGTCCATCGCTTCAACATCTACCACCTCATGGAGGTGGACGACCCTCTGGTCCACTTCCCCATCCAGATGACCGAGGTCGGCCATGACTGAATCAACCGTTCGTTTGGCTGACCTTGCCTCCGTTATTCGGAGCAAGAACGCAGGACCTTTTGTGCTCACGCTTGACGTGTTCTTCAAGGAAGGGGAGATTTTCCGGAAGGTGCGCGATGCCGGAGTGATTACCAAGGCCAGCCTGGCCGAGCTTTACCGCGTTAGCGAGGATGATATCCTGGAGGTCACCTTTTTCGAGCCCGCCGAGGCCCTGAAAATCTCCATCAAGCGATGGGTTAGTTCCGCGGCCCCAGGCGACACCGACGTCTTCGGCGCCCAACAGCACGTGCCCTTGATGTCACTGAGTTTCAAATTGGAAAAGTGAACCGGATGTAGGAGCCGGAAAGCGCGCCTTCCTTGTTTCCGACGAACGGGCTGTGCTCGTGCCTGACGCGTCTGTTCTGCAGGTAAGCAATGGACTGTCTGGCCGAATCCAGCCCGAAGTCCGACAGCCGGCATCCCTCTTAGCTATCTGGAGGGCCGGGTGGGATTCGAACCCGCGACTCCCGGGTTGTCAATCAGGACGTGCTGGCCGGAAGAGCCCCGTGGTCGATGCCGTGCCGTGCCCTCGGGAGCAAGAGGTCGGCCGAGGTGTCCATCAGGAGAGGCGGAAACGTCCGAAAATTCCTGACGATGTACAGGAGACGCAGGTAGGAGAGGACATCCGGCAGCTCATCGGGGTGGCGCGTGGCCGGCCTGATTGACAAGCGCCCCCTTGGGGCTATAATCGGATCAATCTTGGCTTTTGGCGATCAAGCACAAGGAGGGATCCTATGCGTTTCGAACGATGGTTCCGGTTGGTCTCGCTGGCGGCGGCGGTCGTGGCGGTGCTGATCGTTTTCGTGGCCTGCGAGGACGAAGAGGAGGAAGTCACAGGAGTACCCGAGCTGCAGGATGGGGTGCTCCAGGTGGGCGCGGACATCGCCTACGCGCCCATGGAGTTCTTCGAGGAGGGAACGACGACCCCGCTGGGTCTGGACATCGACCTGGGCAAGGCTCTGGCTGAGGAGCTGGGGGTGCAGGCCGAGTTCATCAACACCGGCTGGGACGGCATCATCGGCGCCCTGAAGGTCGAGCGCTTCGATGTCATCATGTCCTCGATGACGATTACTGAGAAGCGTAGCAAAGAGATCGACTTCGTTCCCTACTTCAACGCCGGCACCGACATCCTAGTGCCCGAAGGCAACCCCGAGAACATCGCGGGGATCGAGGATCTCTCCGGCCTTACAGTGGCCGTGCAGGTCGGGACCATCCAGGTGGACCAGCTGAATGCGGCCAATGAGGACTTCAAGGAGGCGGGGGAGCCGGAGGCCGACATCCTCACCTTCGACCTGAACCCCTTGGCGGTGGAGCAGGTCCGCCTCGGTCGGGCCGACGCCGTTCTCGCCGACTCTCCGGTGGTGGCCAACGACGCTCGCCTGTCGGAAGGGGAGCTGGAGGCGCTGGGCCTGGCCATCGAGTCGGCCCCCTACGGCATCGGCCTCCGCAAGACATCCACGGAGCTGAAGGCGGCCATCGAGGACGCCCTCCAGAAGATGATAGACGACGGGACGTACGACGATATCCTCGACAAGTGGGGCCTGGCAGGCGGCGCCATCGAATAGGAAGGGAGGACACCCCTCCAGGTCCCCTCAATCCTCGCACGCCACTGGCGAAGCCCCCAGGCGCTCAGTCGCTGGCCCGGGGGCTTCTTGTAGTCCGGCCGTCATGACCGAAGACCGAAGTCAGGCTCAAAGAGGAGGCGACAGCCATGCCAATCCCCTTTCCGTCCCTCGACTTTGATCCGGGAGTCGTCTGGGAGTTCCTCTTCAACTCGCTGATCCTGGAGGGAGCGCAGCGCACGATCGTTGTGGCGATAGCAGCCCAGGTGCTGGGCATGGTCTTGGGGCTGGTCTCCGCTCTGATGCGCATGTCCAAGAACCCACTGCTGAACGTTCCGGCCAACCTCTACGTGTGGTTCTTTCGCGGCACGCCCCTCCTGGTTCAGCTCCTCTTCTGGTACAACGGGGTGCCGGACCTCTTTGACAATCCAGACATCACGCGGCAGCTGACGTCCTTCCGAGTGGCCATCTTCGCCCTGGGGGTGAACGAAGGGGCCTATATGACGGAGATCGTACGAGCGGGCATCGAGTCGGTGGAGGCAGGGCAGATGGATGCCGCGAAGTCCCTGGGCATGACCTTCCCCATGGCCATGCGGCGCATCATCCTGCCCCAGGCCTTGCGAGTCATCGTCCCGCCGACAGGCAATGAGTTCATCGGCATGCTCAAGAACTCGTCTCTGGCTTTCGCCATCGGCTTGGTGGAGTTGTTGAACGCCTCCAAGTTAACCTACTCGGTCAACTTCAAGATTCTAGAGCTTCTAGCCGTAGCTTCGATCTGGTATCTTGTAATGACGACGGCATTCAGTCTAGTGCAGGCGGAGCTGGAAGCTCGCCTGGCTGTCGGGCTGCGGGAACGGCCGCCGACCCTGTTCGGACGGATGACGGAAGCATTCGGGGCCGCCCGCTCGCGGCTTAGGTGATCGGGTATGCAGGTACAGGGCAACTTGCCCATGATCCGTTGCCAGCAGGTGCACAAGCGCTTCGGCAGGCTGGAGGTCTTGCGGGGCGTTACCTTCGACGTGGCCAAGGGCGAGGTGGTGGTGGTCATCGGGCCCAGCGGCTCCGGCAAGACGACGTTGCTGCGCTGCATCAACCACCTGGAGGCCGTGGACGATGGGCGCATCTACCTGGACGGTCAGCCCGTGGGCTATCGGGAGGTCAAGGGAAAGTTCGTGGAGATGAGCGAGCGGGAGGTGGCCAGGATGCGCGCCTCCATTGGCATGGTGTTCCAGCGCTTCAACCTATTCCCCCACCGTACAGCTTTGGGCAACGTCATCGATGCGCCCATCCACGTGCGGAAGTTGAGGAAAACTGAGGCCGAGGAAGCCGGCCGAGCCATGCTGGAAAAGGTGGGCCTGGGCGACAAGCTCGAGGCCTATCCGGCCCAGCTTTCGGGGGGTCAGCAGCAGCGGGTGGCCATTGCCCGCGCCCTGGCCATGGAGCCCAAGGTGATGCTCTTCGACGAGCCCACATCGGCCCTGGACCCGGAGCTGGTCGGCGAGGTGCTGGAGGTGATGAAGTCGCTGGCGCGGGAGGGAATGACCATGATCGTGGTCTCCCATGAGATGGGCTTCGCCCGCGAGGTGGCCGACCGCATGATGCTCATGGACGAAGGCGTCATCGTCGAAGAGGGCCCTCCCCCGCAGTTCTTCAACCATCCTCGCCACGAACGTACCAAGCTCTTCTTGAGCAAGATCCTCTAGGGCTGCCCCACGATGCCTCGCGGTTGACTGAGCAGCGGCTTTGTCAACGTGGCCAGGGGTAGGACAGTACGTTCCCGATAGCAGGCGAGCGGCAGGAGAGTCAGCTGTGCCGCTGGGAGGGCATCCGCCGGGGCCTGGAGGGCCGGGTGGGATTCGAACCCACGACTCCCGGATTAAAAGGCACAGACTGAGGCCCTAATTGCTAAGGCCCCAGATTCAAAATCTGGGGTGAAACCGGGGTGGAACCAGGGTGAGATCGAGCCCTCGCCGGAAGCGGCGGGTGGCGGCCAATTGCTAAGGCCGTAGATTCAAAAATCGGGGTGAAACCGGGGTGAAACCGGGGTGGATTTCAAGGGTATGCGGCCGCCGGCGGCCTGGCCTTCCCTCATCCCAGCCGCTCGCCCATCCGGTCCGCCGGGCTGAACCGCTCGTGGGCCCGCGCCGCCTTCTCCGCATCATAGGTCGCCGAGTACCGCCGCACCATCGCCGGCGTGCTGTGCCCCAACAGGTGCTGCACGTCCAGTTCCCTCGCCTCGTTCTCTATCGCCCAGGTGGCAAAGGTGTGCCGAAAGCGGTGTACCTTCACCTTCTCCACCCCTGCCCGGCCGCCCAGCCGCCTCAGGAAGATCAGCACCGAATGAGAACTCATCCGCTTCCCATGTCTGGAGAGAAACAGTGGGCCAGGCT
>DAOUDQ010000282.1:0-5063 GCA_034431045.1 Dehalococcoidia bacterium
GCCGGTGCGTCCCAACACCATCGCTAAGTCGCTGGCCATTGGCAACCCTGCCGACGGCTACTACGCCCTCAAGGTGCTGGCCGATTCGGGCGGATTCGCTGTGGCCGTGAGCGACGACGAGGTGGTGGAGGGGATGAAGCTCCTGGCGGAGAGCGAGGGCATCTTTGCCGAGACGGCCGGTGGCGTGGTTATCGCCGGCCTCAGACGGCTGGTGGCCCAGGGGCACATCGAGGCTGACGAGCTGGTGGTGGCCTTTATCACCGGCGCCGGCCTCAAAACCCAGGAGGCGGTGCTGGACAAGCTGATGCCGCCCCTGGTGATCGAGCCTCACCTCGCCTCCTTCGAGGAGGCCATCGCCAAGCGTCGGGAGGCTGTGCCTGCCGGTCGGCAGACTAATCAAGGAGAGCGTCATGGCTAAGCAAAGGGTAAAGTTCACCTTCCCTACAGAACTAATCAAGGAGCCCGTTATCTACAGGCTGGGCAAGCAGTTCGATGTGGTCACCAACATCCGCCGCGCCGACGTCACTGAGGACCGGGGCTGGGTCATCCTGGAGATGGAGGGGGAGATGGAGGAGATCGAGCGGGGCGTCCAGTGGGTGATGGACCAGGGAGTGCGGGTGGACCCGGTGCCAGGCGACATCGTGGAAGGATAGGAGGAGGAAGTGAGCGTTATCGTCAGAATACCCACAGCTCTGCGCAAGATCACCGCCGCCCATGACAGCGTCTCCGCCGACAGCGGCAGCCTCTCGGAGTGTATCGACTCCCTTGAGGCCTCCTTCCCCGGCCTCAAGGAGCGCCTGTGCGACGAGTCGGGCGAGATTCGGCGGTTTGTGAACATCTACGTCAACGGCGAGGACGTGCGCTTCCTCCAGGGCCTGGCTACCCCCCTGAAGGACGGCGACGAAGTGAGCATCGTGCCAGCGGTGGCCGGCGGTGGGGGATGGGCAACGGAGCTGCCAGCGCACCGCCACTGGCGCTCGCTATGTATGTAAGAACTTTCGCCGGGGAGAGGAAGGCATGGCCGTAACCGTCTATATACCCGCACCATTCCGTAGGCTCACAGGCAACCGCAGCTATGTGGAAGGCAACGGCCAGACGGTGGCTGAGCTCCTGGAGGACCTGAGGACTCGCTACCCTGCCCTGGGCGACATGCTCCAGAACGAAGCGGGCGAGCTGCCCGCCCACATCAACATTTATGTGAACAATCAGGAGATTCACAGCCTTCAGGGGAAAGCGACCCCTTTGAAGGACGGCGATGAGGTGGCGGTGATCCCGGCCATCGCTGGCGGCCAGGGTCTCACCTCGGAGCAGATGCTGCGCTACTCCCGCCAGATCATGATCCCCCAGGTGGGGCCCGCCGGTCAGCGCAAGCTATTAGATGCCAAGGTGCTCATCGTGGGCGCCGGCGGTCTGGGCTCGCCAGCGGCGGTCTACTTGGCCGCCGCTGGCGTGGGTACCCTGGGCATCGTCGACAACGACGAGCTGGAGCTTTCCAACCTCCATCGCCAGATCCTCCACCACACTGCTGATGTGGGGCGGCCCAAGGTCGAGTCAGCTCAGGAAACGATCGCCCGCTATAATCCTGATGTGCGGGTCCACCCCTATAGAGTGCGTTTGACCTCAGCCAATGCCATGGAGATCATCGCCCAGTACGATATGGTAGTGGGTGGGGTGGACAATTATGTCACTCGCTACCTGCTGAACGACGCCTGCTACCTGGCGGGCAAGCCCTTCATAGACGGCGCCGTCTTCCTGTTCGAGGGGCAGGCCGCAGTGTTTATCCCCGGCCGGGGCTGCTACCGCTGCCTTTTCCCGGCGCCACCGCCCGCGGGGGTGGTGCCCAGCCCCTCCCAGGTTGGCCTTCTGGGGGTTCTGCCAGGAGTTATCGGCGTCATCGAGGCCTTCGAGGCCCTGAAGCTCATTCTGGGCCTCGGCGAATCGCTGGCTGGCCGGCTACTCATCTTCGACGCCCTGGCCATGGAGTTCCGCCAGGTAAGGACTCGCCGCGACCCCCAGTGCCCGCTTTGCGGCGACTCTCCCACCATCCATGAGCTTGGCGACTACGAAGCCTTCTGCAGCTCGCCTCTGGCCGGCCATGATGAGAGTTAGGAGGAAGCGGCATGACCAGCCAGGTGCGGGTTACCGCTGCCCTCCAGCGACTGTGGGCGGCACCTAATAGGAAAGGGGCATGCTCTATTCCAACATTCTGGAAGCTATCGGCAATACGCCTCTGGTAGAGTTGAGGAACGTCAGCCCCAATCCGCGAGTGCGCATCTTCGCCAAGCTGGAGGGGCAGAACCCTGGCGGTAGCGTCAAGGACCGCATCGCCCACTACATGATCAAGGCGGCTGAGGAGAGCGGCGAACTGACGCGCGATCGAACTATCCTCGAGGCCACCAGCGGCAACACAGGCATCGGCCTGGCCATGATCGGCATCGTCAAAGGATATAGGGTCAAGGTGGTGATGCCCGACAACGTCAGCCAGGAGAGGACGAAGCTCTTGCAGGCCTTCGGGGCGGACATCGTCTACTCGGAGGGGGCCCGTGGCACCAACGGGGCCATCGTGATGGCCCTGAGGATGGTGGCGGAAGACCGTGGCTACTACATGCCCTTCCAGTTTGGCAACCAAAACAACCCCCGCGCCCACTACGAGACCACCGGCCCTGAGATCCTGCGCGACCTGCCCGACCTGGACGTATTCGTGGCAGGGCTGGGGACGGGTGGTACCCTTACGGGAGTGGGCCGACGCCTCAAAGAACACAACCCCAACATCAGGGTCATCGCCACGCTGCCCCGCCCGGGCGATCTAGTGCAGGGCCTGCGTAGCCTGGAGGAAGGGTTCATACCGCCGGTGCTGGACGAGTCGCTGCTCGATGACCGCACGGTGATAGATTCGCGCACCTCCTTCGCCGCCGCCAACGAGCTGCTCCAGAAGGAAGGCATCTTCGCTGGCGTCTCCGCGGGGGCCGTCCTGCACACCGCTCAGCGCGTCGCCCAGCAGATGGACAAGGGCAAGATCGTCGCCCTTCTGGCCGATGGCGGCTGGAAGTACCTGTCCATGCCCCTGGATCACGGGCTATGAGGAGCTGCTGGAGGACATCGACAGCAAGGTGTGGTGGCGATGTTCACCATCGAGAAGCGCTACATCGATGAGATGATCGCCCACGCCCGCCAGGAAGCGCCCCTCGAGTGCTGTGGCGTCCTCGGCGGCAGAGATGGGCGCGTCCTCAAGCTCTATCGGGCCACCAACGCCGAGCGCAGCCGCTACCGCTACAACATCGACTCCCAGGACCTGTTTCGTATCTACCGGGAGTGCGAGGAGAAGGGCTGGCAGTTCCTGGGCATCTATCACTCCCATCCCGATAGCGAGGCCCATCCCTCCCCCACTGATGTTAGCCTAGCCTTCTGGCCGGAATCACTGTACTTTATCGTCTCCTTGAGTAGCCCCGAGAATCCAGAGGTGCGCGCCTTTCGCATCCGGGACGACCAAGTGACCGAGGAAGAGCTGATCATCAAGGAATAGCCTGCGCCCGTGAACGATCCGCTGGGAAAAGCTGAGTCCATTAGGGCCAGACCGGTGGCGGTGCCTCTCCCCATCACCATCCGCGGCCGCCAATTCGTCTGGGGCAGCCGCACCTACGTCATGGGGGTGATCAACGTCAGCCCGGACTCCTTCTCGGGCGACGGCCTGGGCCACGACGTGGACGCGGCGGTGGAGCAGGGCCGCCGTTTCGAGGCGGAAGGCGCGGACATTCTCGACGTGGGGGGAGAATCCACTCGCCCGGGCTTCCAGCCCATATCCGTGGATGAGGAGATAGAGCGGGTTATGCCGGTCATCCACCGCCTGGTGCGGGAGACGAGCCTGCCCATCAGCATTGACACCTACAAGGTGGAGGTGGCCGAAAAAGCGATCAAGGAAGCCGGAGCGCACATGATCAACGACATCTGGGGCTTCCGCCAGGATGGCGAGAGGATGGCCCTGCTGGCGGCAGAGACGGGCCGGCCGGCCGTTATCATGCACAACCAGCGCGGTCGCCCCTTCCGCGACGTCATCGGCGATCTCTTGGAGGGATTCAAAGAGAGCCTGCGCATCGCCCACAAAGCAGGTGTCCCCCAGGAGCGGCTGATCATCGACCCTGGCTTCGGCTTCGGCTGGGACGAGGAGCAGAACCTGGAGATGCTTCGCCGCCTGGGCGAGCTGCGCGTCCTCGGCCGTCCCATCCTTATCGGCACCTCCCGCAAGTCCACCATCGGCAAGGTTCTAGACCTGCCGGTGGAGGAGCGGCTGGAGGGCACGGCGGCCACCGTGGCCATCGCCATCGCCAACGGCGCCGACATCGTGCGGGTGCACGACGTGAAGGCCATGGTTCGCGTGGCGCGGATGACCGACGCCATCGTGCGCGGCTGGGACTAGTGACCTGCGATGGCCAGTCTGGTCGCCACCGTCTACCTGGGCCTGGGGGCCAACGTGGGCGATCGCCTGGGCAATCTGCGGAAGGCTCTGGCCCGCCTGCAGACGTTGGCCCGCCTGGAGGAGGTCTCGTCTCTGTATGAGACGGAGCCTCAGGGGGTGAGCGAGCAACCGCCCTTCTTCAATGCCGTTTGCCGCGTTACCACCGGCCTGGAGCCGCAGGCCCTCCTACGCTTCCTCAAGAACCTGGAGTGGGAGATCGGCCGCCGACCGGGCGGGCAAACATGGGGGCCGCGGCCCATCGATCTGGACATCCTCCTCTATGATGCCCAAGTGGTGGACGCCCCCGAGCTGAAGGTTCCCCATCCGCGCCTGGCCGAAAGGCCCTTCGTCCTGGTGCCCCTGTGCGAGCTGGCACCCAAATTGCGTCATCCGCTACTGGGAAAGACTATAAAGGAGCTGCGGGCCTCGGTCGGGGAAAAAGGGGTAGGGAAAATAGCTCCCAGGGGCTGGGAGAAAGGGGAGGGAAACGAGGGCATAGCGGGAGCCCAAGCTTAAGGAATAGCCTCTTCCTCCAGCTCCTCCTCCAGTTCGCTCTCGGTGGTGAACATCGTCCAGCCGATCCAGAAGGCGAGGGCAGAGATGGCAGCGA
>DAOUDQ010000283.1:0-4873 GCA_034431045.1 Dehalococcoidia bacterium
CGCTCGGGCGTGACGGGCATCTGCCGGTTCGTCTAGCTGCTTATTCTACAGCCAGGGCGGGGCGGGAGACAATAATGAGGCCATGATAGACTAGGCGTTGGAGGGAGGTCGGTGATCCGCTACCTGTCAGCGCCTCGCTTGAAGGAGGGCACCTGCCGGGCCTGCGGCAAGAGCTCGCTCCTCACCGCCGCCAACCTGGGGGCGTGCCTGGACTGCGTCCGCCAGCAGCCCGAGGGAGTGTTGCCTCACCTGAAGGTAGTCCACGCCGAGGCTCGAAGGCAGTTCGGCCTGCCCGCCGAGCCGCCCCACGCCGCGAACGGCGTTCCCTGCACCTTCTGTGCCAACGAGTGTCGCATCGGTGAAGGCGAGCTGGGCTACTGCGGCCTGCGCAGCAATCGTGGCGGGAAGCTCCTCCACCTGGGCGGAACGGCTGCCAAAGGTATCCTGGAGTGGTACTACGATCCCCTGCCCACGAACTGCGTGGCCGAATGGGTCTGCGCCGAGAGGGAGAGCCACGGCTTCAAGAACCTGGCGGTGTTCTACGGAGCCTGCAGCTTCGACTGCCTGTTCTGCCAGAACTGGCACTACCGCACCCTGGCTCACCGCCTGGCGCCGGCGATGAGCGCCCAGGAGCTGGCCGACTGCGTAGACGACAGGACGGCCTGCATCTGCTACTTCGGGGGAGACCCTTCGCCCCAGATGCCCCACGCCATCGCCACCGCCCGCCTGGCCCTGCGTAAGCGGCGGGCCCGACCCCTGCGCATCTGCTGGGAGACCAACGGCAGCATGTCGCCGGCCATTCTGCGCCAGGCGGCCGCCCTGGCCATGGACTCAGGTGGCA
Source organism: Dehalococcoidia bacterium (assembly GCA_034431045.1). GTDB lineage: Bacteria > Chloroflexota > Dehalococcoidia > SM23-28-2 > SM23-28-2 > SM23-28-2. The sequence continues at coordinate 842 of DAOUDQ010000283.1, forward strand.
CCATCAAGTTCGACCTCAAGGCCTGGGACGAGAACCTTTACCTCGCCCTGTGCGGGGTGAGCAACAAGCGGACGCTGGAGAACTTCGCCTGGCTGGGCGGGCTCTTCCGTCAGCGGCGGGAGCCGCCCTTCCTCACCGCTAGCACCCTCCTGGTGCCCGGCTACATCGACACCCGTGAAGTGGGCCAGATCGCCCGCTTCATCGCCTCTCTCGACCCGGCCATCCCCTACAGCCTGCTGGCCTTCTACCCCCACTTCTTCATGGGCAACCTGCCCACCACCTCGCGCCGTCACGCCAGCGAATGCCTCAAGGCAGCCAAAGCGGCGGGGCTGGCCAACGTCAAGATCGGCAACCTGCACCTGCTCTCGGACCTGTACTAGGGCTCGCTTCCCTCCAGCCCCCACAGCTTCGGCCTACCGACGCCCTTGGCCTGAATGAGCACCTTGATCCGGCCCAGGCCGGCGGGGTCGATCAGCTCGGTCACCGCCCGCCGCCGGGCATAGTACTCCTCCAGTGACAGCTCGCCCTGGCTTTGGCGCTCCAGGCTGGCAGCGATGCCCAGGGCAGCCAGGAAGCGACTCTGGCTGGTGAGGCCCAGCGGCTCCAGCCCGTGCTCCCGGCCTGCCTGGACGAGGCTGGTGAAGTCGACGTGGCTGGTCATGTCCTGACGGCCCAGGCGGGCGTAGGGGTCCGTGCTAGGGTTGTGGCGATAGAAGCAGAGGAGGGTGCCGTCCTTGCGCCAGGGGGCGTACAGCTCCTCGGCGGGATAGCCGTAGTCGAAGGTCAACACGAAGCCGCGGCGGAGGGCCCTGACCACCGCCTTCACCCACTCCAGGGCCTCCAGATTTACCTCGGCCGAGCAGCCCTCGCCGGGCAGGAGGCCGAGGCGGTGGAAGTAGTCCTGGAGCAGGGGCGTGGAAGGGGGGCCAAGGCTCTCTACGAAGCGCTCATCCTGCCACTCCACGTACAGCTCGAACAACTGGCCATCGCGAACCGCCAGCCGGTGGACGGGAAAGCTGTCGACCAGCTCATTACTGAGGAAGCAGCCGCCGACGCTTTCAGCGGCGATGGCTTCCAGGGAGGGCAGCCAGCAGGCCTTGGCCAGGGAGGCATCGACCTGGCGCAGAAGGCGCCGCTGATCCTCCACCAGCCAATCGTTTACTTCGATGAGGCGGTACTCCAGCGCCTGGAGGAAATCAGGGGCTCGCCTGCCTGCCCAGCCCAGGACGTCGCGGGCTAGAAGGCCGCTGCCGGCTCCCATCTCCACGACGGTGAAGGGCTGGGGCTCGCCCATCGCCTGCCACATCTGCCAGAGCTGCTTGGCCACCAGCGAGCCGAAGACGGAGTGCACCTCGGGGCTCGTGAGGTAGTCGCCGTGGCGGCCCATCCGCTGGCGTGGCGAGGAGTAGTAGCCGTGCTGGGGGTGGTAGAGTGCCATGGCCATGAACTGGCGAAAGGGAATGCGCCCCTCCGCCGCGATGCACTCTCTGATGGCGGCCTCTACCTCTTCGTTCTCGGTGGCCGACGGGAACTCGTCCTCGTTGGGGCGCAAGCTCTTCCTCCCGGATAGGGCGATCATATCGCAGGGCGATAGCTGCTGCTAGGCAGGCGGTTGAGGGGCGGATTGGGGGCTGATAGGATGATCATATTGGCGGAGAAGGTTGTAAGAGGAGGGCCATCGGCGCCAGGGGAATGGGGAGCTAAGGCATGACCCAGGTGCAGAGCATCTCCCAGATGGGCACCCGCGTCAGGGTGCTGGTCATGGCAGGCACCCTTCTGGGCCTGTTCACCTCGGCCATGAACCAGACCGTGGTTGGGACAGCCATGCCCAGGGTGGTGGCCCATCTGGGCGGCTACGAACACTACAGTTGGGTGTTCACCAGCTTCATGGTGGTTTCGACCACGGTTGTCCCCATCGTCGGCAAGCTCACCGATATGTATGGCCGCAAGTTCTTCTATCTGGGGGGCATCGTTATCCTGATGGCGGGTTCTGCCCTGGCGGGCACATCGCAGAGCATGGCCCAGCTTATCGCCTTCCGAGCGATACAGGGGCTGGGGGCGGGCATAATTATGGCCACTGCTTTCGCAATCATTGGCGATGTCTTTCCCCCCGCTGAGCGGGCCCGCTGGACTGGTCTCATGTCGGCGGTTTTCGCTTCCGCCAGCGTGGTTGGCCCCCTCATCGGCGGCTATATTACCGACAACCTCAACTGGCGGTGGGTCTTCTACGTGAACCTGCCGATTGGCGTCTTGGCCCTTTCCGTCTTTTTCCTCGGCATGCCCTCCTTGAGACCGGCGGTGAGGCATCGGCTGGACTACTGGGGCGTGACGATGCTGGTCGCATCGGTCGTGCCTCTGCTCATGGCCCTCTCCTGGGCCGGCGAGCAGTACCCTTGGCTATCGCCGCAGATCATTGGCCTGCTTGCTTTCGCCGCGGTGGCGTCTGTGGCCTTTGCAGCAGTAGAAAGACGGGCGGCGGAGCCCATCATGCCCCCTGTCCTCTTCCGCAGCCCCATCTTCATAGTGGCGGCCATCGTTACCTTCCTGACCGGCATGGGCATGTTCGGCTGCATCGCCTACATCCCTCTGTTTGTGCAAGGGGTCATTGGCTCTTCGGCCACCAACTCGGGGCTGGTGACCATGCCCATGATGCTCGCCATGACGGTGTCGTCGGCCACAGCCGGCCAGATCATGGCCCGCCGGGGACGCTTCCGCCTCATCGGCATCGTCGGGCTGGTGGTGATGACCCTGGGGTTGTTCTTCATGTCTCAGATGGGCGTTACCTCAACGAATGCCATAGCCACCCGCAACATGATCGTCGTGGGGATCGGCCTGGGGGCGACCATGCCCGTGTACATGCTGGCGGTGCAGAACTCGATGCCTCATCCTATGCTGGGCGTATCTACGGCTGGCATACAGTTCTTCCGTTCGGTGGGCGGCACCATGGGGGTGGCCATCATGGGCTCCCTGCTCAACAGCCGCTTCTCGGCAGAGCTAGCGGCTCAGACGTCGCCCCAGGTCCGGGAATCGACGCCTCCTGACCTTCTCCAGCGCCTTCAGAATCCTCAGTCCCTACTCAACGCCGACCTGCTGGCGGGGCTGCGAAGCGCTTTCGAGGGGCTGGGCGAACAAGGGCCGGCGATGTTCAATGAGATCATGCTGGCCACCCGTGCGGCCCTGGGTACAGCCATAGCAGAGGCCTTTCTCCTGGGCGTGGGGGTAACCGCCGTCGCAGTAGCGGTGGCCTTCTTCCTGAGGGAGGTGCCCCTGCGCAAGACGTGGGCCGCGCCCGAGGCAACGGCCGGTGGCATGCCGCTGGACCACTTGGGTTCACCACCTGCCGCTGGCACTTCAGCGGCGCCGGCCAACCTGCCGCCGACGGGCGGGGACGAGGCGGTTCGCGATGGCCCTGGCCCCGACGAACGTCCGCCCGATGCCGGTCGTCCGGCGGAAGGGTAGGCCCTGCGGCCCCCTGCCATATCGGCGTAGATGCCCATACCAGCTTGTCACAAGGCAAAACAGACGCTACCTTTGGCTCTTGGAATGGCAGCGGCGAGCCCCTCAAAGCGCTAGGAGGTCAAAGTCATGGTTGGAACGGTGCCAAGAATGGCCCGCCGCATGACGTTCGCACTCGGGCTACTTCTTATCTCGTTCGTCCTGTCGCTCTCGCTTGCGGGCTGCGGCGGCGGCAACGAGGTGATCCTTGCCAGTACTACCAGCACCCGGGATAGTGGCCTCTTCGATGAGCTCATCCCTGAGTTCGAGAGGCAGACAGGCTACAACGTGAAGACCATCGCCGTCGGCTCCGGCGCGGCCCTGAAAATGGCCGAGCGGGGAGACGCGGACGTGCTCCTGGTGCACTCCCCGGACGCTGAGCAGGAGTTCATGGCGGCGGGTTATGGGGTTGATCGCCGCCTGGTGATGTACAACGATTTCGTGATCGTTGGCCCTTCATCCGACCCGGCCGATGTCAAGGGGATGCAGTCGGCCGCGCAGGCGCTGCAGGCCATAGCTGACAAGGGCTCCCTATTC